>DAOVJF010000300.1 GCA_030673355.1 Planctomycetota bacterium
ATTCGAGTCGGAAGGGCTTTATCCGGACAGGGAGAGCGAATTGTGTTATTACCTGTTCCCAAAGGTCGCTGGCGGGCAGAACGGATTTCTCGCTCGCAGGGCCGCGGAAAGGCGTCAGAAGGCTACTGAGACCGAGCACAAAAAATATATCCTCCAATTGAGAGAGCAGGCGCAGTCCAAGTTAACGAGCAGGAATCCAAGGGTATCGAACCTGACCCCGGATGAGGCTACCAGCCTTCACGATCTCATTGTGACTCAGGTCCAGGCCGGAGAGCTCTACGATGAGGAATTGCCGGTGACGGAACCTGCCAGGCTGAAAGAGAAAGTTGACGAGATTTTCAAAAAAACGTGAATGAAATTCGGTGATTTCCGTGAACCTCTCCACGATCGATGGTTTACATCGCCATTGACCCCTGAGCGAACCCTCCCTATACTTTAGCCCATCATGCCGAAATTAAATCATATCGCAATTTTAGTGGCTGACCTCGATAAGGCTGTCGAGACATTCAATAAGATCTGGGGGATCGAACCGGAGCATGTTGTCCTGCTTGAGGAGCATGGGATCCGTACCGCGGCCTACCATTTCGACAATATCATGGTCGAGGTGATGGAGCCCATTAACCAGGAATCCGGAATGGCCAGGACGCTTGGTAAGCGCGGGGCGGGAATTCACCATATGGCTGTCGAGACAGGCGCTATCAGGGAAAAAATGGCCGAATTAAAAAAGGCCGGGATAAAGCTTACAATTGAGGAGCCCGCTGTTGGGTACGGCGGTAACCTGATCTGTTTCCTGCACCCTAAGAGCACAGAAGGCATCCTGACAGAGCTGGTAGAGCTTACAAAGGAGCAGTGATTTAATGTCACGCACCCAGAAAGAACGTCGCGAGGATTTTCACGCCAGGTATGCCGACGCGATGAAAGGCGGCGGGGAGAAAGCCGTTCAGCGTCAGAGAGACCAGGGTAAAATGCTGGCCCGCGAACGTCTTGAGGTCCTTCTCGATCCTAATTCTTTCTTTGAATACGACACATTTGTTGAAACCCCGAAGGTCAAGGGGGTCAAGAAAAATATTGGCGACGGTGTCGTGACCGGCAACGGAGCGATCCACGGACGTCAGGTTTTTGTGTACGCCCAGGATTTTACAGTCATGGGTGGAAGTTTCGGGGAACGCCACGCGAAAAAAATTCGCAAGATCCTCGAACACGCGACCCGTGCAGGTGCGCCGGTTATCGGCTTATATGATTCCGGCGGAGCGAGAATCCAGGAGGGGGTTTTCTCTCTAGCGAGTGTAGCGGGTATTTTCTACCGGAACGTCATGGCATCCGGAGTCGTTCCCCAGATAGCTGCGATTATGGGTCCGTGCGCGGGAGCCGCGGCATATTCCCCGGCCCTGATGGACTTCATTTTCATGGTCAAGGATACATCCCATATGTTCCTGACCGGCCCGAATGTAATCAAGGAAGTGTTAAACGAGGAGGTCACGTTCGAGGAACTTGGCGGATGTGCAATGCATAACACCATGTCCGGAGTGGCGCATTTTTCGACGGATAATGAAGATGAATGCCTGATGATGATCCGGACGCTGTTGAATTTTCTTCCCCGGAACAACCAGGAGGACCCACCGATCATCCCGACCGACGACGATCCGTTTCGCAGGGAACCGCTACTCGATTCGATAATTCCCGACGATCCCTCGAAACCGTACAACATGAAGGACATCCTCACGGCCGTGCTCGATGAGGGTGAATTTCTGGAAGTCCAGGCGCATTTCGCCCAAAACCTGATAATTGGTTTCGGGTCGCTGGCCGGCCTTCCAGTGGGGATTGTCGCGAACCAGCCGAAAGTTCTCGCGGGATGCCTCGATATCAATTCATCCGACAAGGCGGCCCGATTCGTTCGGTTCTGTAACGCGTTCAATATTCCGCTGGTCACATTTGTCGATGTCCCCGGGTTTCTTCCAGGCAAGAATCAGGAATGCGGCGGGATCATCCGTCACGGGGCAAAACTCCTGTGGGCTTATTCGGAAGCCACGGTTCCGAAACTGACCGTAATCACGCGCAAGGCATACGGCGGGGCGTACTGTGTAATGTCGAGCAGCGAACTTGGAAGCGATTTCAATGTCGCGTGGCCGTCGGCGGAAATCGCCGTCATGGGCGCGAAGGGTGCCGCGAATATTATTTTCCGAAAGGAACTTGATAAAGCGAAGGATGTCGAGAAAGTCAGGGCGGAAGTAGTGGCCCGTTTCGAAGAGGAATTTTCCAATCCCTATGCCGCCGCGGCACGAGGTCTGATAGAAGCGATAATCGAACCCAACCAGACACGCGAAAAACTGATCGGGGCGATGGCGGCGCTCCAGAACAAACGCCAGAACCTTCCAATGAAAAAGATTGGCAATATGCCATTGTGATAGATTCCAGAAATGTCTGAATTTATTCCTTTCATCCTTGCAATTAACAACTTTTTCCGGTTTTCTTAACGCTGACAATGCCACCGATCCTTGTTCCGATAATCGGATTTCTCATTGGATTTTTCCTCATCGCCCATATCGGTGCGAGATTTGCCCAACCGCGCGATCCATTCTACCCGGATCCCAATTTCAACAACCTGCTTATCGGCGCGACAACATCGATCGCAATCTACAGTTTACTCATCACCGTACTCGGCATGTCGGGATGGTTCGACAAGTGCTACATCATTACGCTCATCCTGTTTCATGTTGTACTGGTGCTTTTCATCATTCATGTAATCCGGTGGCGAAAGATCGGGAAACCCAAATTCGACTGGTCCGCATGGGCTCCACCCGATCTACCAACAAAAATCCTCCTCTGGCTGCTGATACTTTTCCAGGTCGGGATGTTCGTAAACGCCATCGCTCCGTTTATTAACCTGGACTCTGAGACATACCATTACCTTTTCATACGCGAATGGCTTGAGAATGGACGGATTACTGTCTACCCCGGGAACGGCTACTCATATTATCCACTGGCACTTGAGACATCCATCGCATCGGCGTACGACATGGGTATACGATTCAGCCCGAAAGGTGAAAACCTCGGACCGGAAGCCGCGAATCTCGGTTTCTGGTTCATGCAGGTTCTGTTGATGGGATGGCTGATCAGTTTCTGTTCGAGACGGGGGCGGGTTCGTGTGGGATATCTCCTGGCTATTGCGGTCTCAGGACTTTTCTACTGGCCGGTGATAGCGTACTCGGGCGATGTCGACGGCGGGGTCGCGTTATTCGCGCTCGCCGGGGTTTTTCAATACCTGGAATGGCTGGAGTGGCGGACAAAACCAAATGAATTTCCGGATAAGCCCGATCATAGATTTTATGCATTACTCTGGTTATTACGAAAAATCGGATTCAGCCAGCTCGCGCTGGCAGGATTGTTCTTAGGCACTGCGCTAGCGTCCAAGTATTCAGCGATCCCGATAGCCGGACTGGTATTCCTGCATGCCCTCTGGATTTTATTAACCGACAGGTGTAACAGAAAAACGAACGTTCACGCGTTCGTTGGATTCGTGATCTTCCTTATTATCCCAATCATCCCATGGTACTTCCGGAATTTCCAGATGACCGGGAACCCGATTTTCCCGTTCATGCGCGACCTGCTCGGCGGACCTGAACCGGCGTTCGCGGATGATATCGACACCTGGACCGGGTGGGGTCTCGCGGTCAATCTCAAAAATTACATCCTCTACCCGTTCAAGCTCGCGATGTTTTACACGCTTAAGCCGCCATTCGAGTGGATACGCGTGCCGTACATGTACATCTCGTGGCTTTTCGCGCTGGTGCCGTTTGCGGGGATTTTCCTTTTCCACAGGCGAATCGAGAGAATTGTCGCGATCTGGTGCTTTGTTTTTTTCACCTTCGCGTTCTTTGTGATGAATGTCCAGACGCGGTATTTCCTGCCGTTCACAATTCTGGGGCTGTGGCTTGTCTGTGAATGGCTCGAGACATTGTCCTCGGCAAGACCCGCGACAGAATTAAAGAATGACATACCCATAAAGAAATATGTCTGGGCGAAATGGGTTGTTTTCGTTATCGTACTGATACCGTTCCTTACCCAGCTCGATCTCGTGCGGAATCACATGATCGTGAAATGGCCCTACCTGTCCGACCAGATGACGCGGTCCGAGTACGAGGAATCGATCTGGCCCAGCGCGAGGATTTTCGATAAGGCGAACGAGGTGGTCGGGGAAAATGAAACCGCGGTGATTTTTTCTCTTAGATCGTACCGGCTGGAAATACCATACACGCTTCCACCGGAGGAAATTTTCGCGCTCGACGCAACCAATCCTGAAATTCTCGAGAGTCTCAGGGAAAGCGATCTTAAATACCTCCTGATCGATACCAGGATTCGCCAATCGGCGGTTATGATCGACTGGATACTCCGGAACGGCACGATCCATGGGGACGTCGGTGGCGAGGAATATCTTTTCGATGAGGAA
>DAOVJF010000361.1 GCA_030673355.1 Planctomycetota bacterium
AATTCAAAAAATTGTACTGCACGGACTCAAAAATGAATTTGGGCATGAAGATCAAGGTTGGTGGTACGAAGGAGTCCCCCAAACCATTCGGACAGAAGTTACAAAGCGTAGGGAGGAAGCGAGAGGTGTTGGTAGCAAAGAAAGTTATTTTGATTTAGTACATTACCGTAACATTATTCTTAAGCATTGGAAAATCTTCTCGGAATATTTTGCATTTTCTAAATCGGGCAATAAGGTGGACAAAACTAAATGGATGCAAAAGCTTAATGAAATTAGGAAAATTGTAGCTCACCCTTCTAAAAGATTGACGATAATGATATCTGAGGAGGATGTTTCAAGGCTCGAGAATTGGATGGTCATGCTAAATGAGAAAGCAATAGATATATAAAATATCAGCGTCTTTGAGGTACTTGGTGTGCGGCCCATCTATGGTGAGCTGTATTGGGACCGAAATATATTCACTCAGCGGATAGGACCCCCAAACTCGCTTCGCTCGTTGTGAGGGGCCACCAGACACATAATTCTCGCAATTTTCTACGTGACATTTGGCCATTTTGGGCCACCTCATTAAAATTGACAGGAAAAATATCCGGCACTTAACCTGGTTGGGAATTATAGATGTAAAGAAGGGGAATGGCAAATGTGGAAGAGAATCACCCACAGACACGCCTTCGCTCAGTCTGTGGGCGGCACCCGGATGTCCCGCCGTCGCTTCTCGCTGCGCTCGAAGCTATGGCGGGCATGTGCGGGACACACATGGAACGATTAATCATGCGCCAGAGTCGCATGGCACGGAATTGAAGAGAATGCTCAAAGGACGGAAGATCATGCGCAGAATGCACATGTTACAGAATTATCCAACCGCAAGATGCGGTCGGCACATGTAATCCGATAGCTGGAAGCTAACGGCACCTGGAGTTTAGTAATCCCCCTTATAAATGGTAAAATACGCGCGGGCGATGTTGATACGATGGATCACATACATTGCTGCCGGGTTGATCCTGGTGGTCATAACCGGGATAGGCAACACGCGATTCGGATGGTCGATCGACTTTGCCTGGATACTGGTCGCCCTGGCGGTTTTCGCCCGGCCTTCAGGAATGGCGCCGGTCGCGGGACTGATTTTCGGACTTGTAATCGACAGGCTGTCCGGCACAACAGGATTTTACGCGGTGTCATACATGGCGATCGCGGTCCTGATGATATTTATCAGGAGGGTTTTTTACCTCGACGATTTCCTGGCGGCATGGATAGTGGCAGTCGCGGGCGCGGAAATTTTGTGGCTTTTCTTCTGGATATTCGCTAAGGGGATCCAGTTGATCGGCGGCGCGGCAAGATCATCGGGAATCCTGTCGCCTTTTATAATCAGCACGATCATTTTATTTCCATTAGTGTATTTGCTTGCCAGGGCGGTACTATTTGAACCATCTGAAAAACCCGGTTCGAGCCAATTCAGTTCGGCGGTACTACCGATCGACAGGACATGAAATCAGATCGCGAATATAACGAGTACGAGGAATTCTATCGCCATCTTCCTCTTGCCGATAAACTCACATTCAAGCGTGAGCTGGTTGCGGTACCGCTGGTTCTCCTGGCGCTCGTTATTCTTTGCAGCGTACTCTTCCATCTTGGCATCATCCGGTTCGGGTATTACCAGGCGATGGCCGCGGATAACCGTATCGCGCGAATCGTTCTGCCGGCTCCACGAGGGGAAATTCTGGACCGTAACGGCAATCCGCTCGCGGTCAATCACGCGGTTTACGATTGCTACTTTATCGCGTCGGACGATGTGGAGCGGGACGTGACGGACCTTACAGAGATCGGGATTTTCCTCGGCCTGGCGGCATCGCAGCTCGATTATGTAATTCATGGCCGGAGGGAAGCGTTAAGCGTTCGAAGTTTGGCGTCGGAACTATGGGCCGCTGAACTCGGCGCACTCGGGGCGAAAAGCATTTTAGTAAAAAGCGATCTTAACCAGGTCGAGGTAACCAGGATACTGGAGCGCACGGAGCAGTTCCCCCGCGCATTTCTGGAGATGTCCTATCGTAGAAGTTATCCAGCCGGGGAATACACGGCGCAGGTGGTCGGGTACATGGGGGAGATTTCCGAAAATGAACTTGCCACGTGGGGACCGCTTGGGTACCGGATGGGTGATATGCTGGGCAAGGCCGGATTGGAAAAGCAGTACGATAATATCCTTCGCGGGCAATCCGGTGAAAAGCTCGTGCAGGTTAACGCGAGAGGCCGAATTCTCGGCGAGGCGATTTTTGTTCCGGCCGTGGTTCCGGAAAACGGGGCGGTCGTGGTGCACGATGGTGAAGTCCAGATTTTTCATGAAGGGGATGTACTCGAATTTCACGGCGGTCCGTTGATTGTACAGGTAAGCTGGCTGAAGGGGAGGATCAAAGGAGAAGAGATTGGATTTGCCGTGATCGAGGGCCAGGAACGCGCGGTCCGGAGGATTATTTTCGTGGATCCACCACTCCCTGAAGGCAGTAACACGCTGTCCGACAATAGTTACTCACCTGCGATACCCGACGACTGGAACGTGTTCAGAACCCCGGGCGAAATTCCAAATGTCGAGGGGCGAGTGGTTATGAGGCCACCGGTTTTACTCCCGACAGGCGGCGCGCCATTACGAACGACACTCGATCTCGAAATGCAGCGTGCGATAGAGGTAATCCTGGGCGACACGGTCGGTGGAGTGATCGCGATGGATCCGCGAACCGGCGCGATCCTCGCAATGGTAAGTGAACCGGCCTACGATCCAAACGTGTTCGCGCCGGGAGGTGTCGATCCGGAAGGCTGGCAGGCAATTCTTGAGGACGAGCATTATCCCCTGTTAAACCGGCCGGTACAAAACGCTTATATTCCGGGAAGCGTATTCAAGATCGCGACACTTGCGGCTGCCGGTGAAATCGGGCTTATTAATTCGACATGGGACTGCCGGGGATCGATTGAAGTCGGTAATCGACGGTTTCACTGCTGGAACAGGGGCGGTCATGGAGTAGTGAATTTTACCCAGGCGCTAGCTCAAAGCTGCGATGTCGCGTTTTACGAAATGGGGCAGGATCTGGGCCATGATAAAATTGCCGAGATCGCGCAATTATTCGGGCTTGGATCGCGCCTTGGCATCGACCTTCCCGATGAGCGCAGCGGCCTTATACCCGACGAAGAATGGAAAATGAACCGGTTCGGCGAGGATCAAAGGTGGTATCTCGGCGACACGATGAATATGGTAATCGGGCAGGGATTTGTGCAAATGAGCGTGTTACAGGTTGCGAGAACGACCGCTGTTATCGCGAACCAGGGCTACCTCGTTCCGCCGCATCTGAACCGGCTTCTGACCCCGGCACAAAGTATGATCGATAGAATCCAGGTTAGTGAAACCTCGATCAATGCTGTCAGGAGGGGAATGAGGCAATGCGTCGCAAATGGAACCGCAACCGGATGCTCGTTAAGCTGGATCGAGCTTGCGGGAAAGACCGGCACCGCGGACGATCCTCCACGCGAGGAACCGCATTCGTGGTTTACAAGTTACGGGCCATACGACGATCCTCTTCTTATCATCACAGTACTGTGTGAAAACGGCGCACACGGTGATGAGACAGCGGTGCCCCTTACGAAGAGGATCTGGGAGTCGGAAGCCGTGAGGAATTACCTTGCCGAAGAGGGATTCGATAATTAATCTTCGAAAGTATAATGAGAGTATCTAACAAAATAAGTTTATGTTAAATTACCGACATCACCC
>DAOVJF010000315.1 GCA_030673355.1 Planctomycetota bacterium
GGCTTGTAGGGGCGTTGCTTGCTGCGCCCTCTTATGGATCAGTTCTTTTACAGCGGTCTCATATTAGACCAATCCCACTAAATAAAAATTGATTGGACATATTTAACAAGTAGCCCGGAAACCCATTTCCCGAAAATGATCCAAGCTTGTACATATGCTCTTAAAATGGGTTTCCGGGTTACATTTTGAAATACGTCGGCAAGCACGTTCGACCCGGAGATTTTTAAAAGCCGGGTCATGCCTCATGTCTCACTCAGCTTGACGACGCCACGCGTCAGGATGCCTCGAGATTATGACTTGCTAAAAGATGGTGTCCCTGATCTCGAATCAATATTTAAATAACAGGATTGGTCTTAGTAATTTGATCTACCACTCCCCAAATTCCGGAACGAGTTGAAAGCAACCGGAGCGGTCCGGCATCTAAAAATAGCGGGTGAATATGAACCTCGATGGTTCTGCTGTATCTATATTAGGGATTTATTTCAACCCCGCCTGGAAACATTATTCGGTCATCGGTTGATAGTTACTGACGATATATTTAGAATACGCCTTTGGTTTTTTATGGTTGAGCGACATTCCAATAAATCTTTAAGATTACCCCGTGCTCCCGGCGGCGATATCCATCATCCCGGACACGCCCAGTTTCATATCCTGAGACTGCTTATCGGCAGCATTATCGGTGGTTGGACGCTTGTCCTGGTTTTCCTCGCTCTCGGGTTCATGGGAAACATAGAATTTACCGAGAGTATGGACCTCGCGATAAACTGGGTGCTGTATGGCGGCACAATTCTCGGAATTGTCCTCGGGCTTTTATTTTCGATCGTGGCTGCACTACTTTCCAGGATATTTCCGGTCCTCGGGAGAACAACCCATCCCCTGTCGCTGGTGCGTACCGGATTCATCCTCCTGATTGTCTGGACGTTTTTCACATACGGATTCTGGCCGCACAGCACGCTGGGATATATCATCGGACCCTTTCTCGCGTTTCTCGCCGGACTTGAATGTATCCGGGTTAATCCGCGTGCGGAATTGGTTCCGCATTCGACAATCGGGCGTGTACTGGGTACCGCGATAGGGCCATTCATTATTGTGTCCATGATCCTCCTGGTCATGGTTCCGATGTTCCAGAGAGGATTCGGGAATTCAAATTCGCCGAAATTAATTGTTGTCGCTGTGGATGGAATAGACGGAATCCTTACAGAGGAGTTCCTGGGATCAAACGAAAAAGAACGTTATCCAAACCTCGTTGAAATGAAAGGTAATGGGGGGATCGGATCGGTGGCGGCAACATCGCCAATCGTTTCCGAAAGGGCATGGGCCGACCTTATGACCGGGCAGGACTGGGGCGGCCACGGAATACTGGATCGCCACAGTACATCCGACGACCTTACCGCTTTAACCATGTGGGACATCCTCGCGATGAACGATTACCGGGTAGGTTTGTTCCAGATGCTCCCTCCGCACGAGACCAGTCCCGATTTCGAGTTCGATATCCCTGCATCGGGAACAGCCGAGGAAAAAGACTGTTTAAGTTCTGAAGCGCTTACCGCCATGAGAACAATAGGGCGGAATCCCGGGCTTAGCGGGGTCGAGGAAAGCATTCTTGCGGCATGCCAGCTTGCGCGGCTTGGGGTTACGCTCGAGACAATTACCGCAATTGCCAGGGAATACAGCCTTGAGCTCCTCACCGACCAGCATTACAGTTTTTCCTATCTTCAAAGAAAGCTTTTAGAATTCCGGGTCGAATCGGATATCGCGATCTCCCGATTGAACAATTACCCGGTCGATGCCGCGTTTTTGAGATTCACGAGCCTCGAGAATATTTTTCTGACATACTGGGGATATTCAAAACCGGAGGAATCCGGACCCCTCCAGGAAGGAATCGATTCCGCTGTGCTTACCGGACTTACTAACGCAATCCCCGATGCTGTCTCTGAGCTGGACAGGCTGGTCGTAAGGCTGAAACCGTTTATCGGAAACCAGACAGTCTTCGCGATACTCTCGAATCATGGAGTGCGCTCGACATCCGACATTCGACGCCAGGAGTATTTTCTTTCACCTGAACGGTTGATTGAGGTTTTGGGCCAGCCCGGATCGATGATCGGCGATGTAAGTTCGAGCGGGATAGTCATCAGGATTCCGGGTCTCGATACATCGGCTCCTCAAATTACCGACTTTGAAACTCTACTTAACGGAACAAAATGGACACTTGAGCCACCTGATGACCAGAACAATTTTCTCGGACAATCAATTTTTTCAGTAACCCGCTATGGCGAAAGCCTTGAGATCGGCCTTCGCAATTCCGGTGGGATAAATGAAAACGTGTGGATTAAAACCAGCGTGCAATCAGCCAATATTATCGGTCCGATCGAATCGCCGGATCCGGTAAACGGTTGGGAGGGGCGGTTATCGGAACTCCTTATGCCGGGCGAGCAGCCATCGGGACGAATCAACGGGTCGGCGCTAATGATGATCAACGGACCGCAGTTTAAGGCCGGTAGTGTGGCAAATAACCCATTCATGTTCGATGTAACCGCGACAATTCTTCATGCAATTGGGTTTGGAATTTCATATGACATTCTCGGCCATACGCTGGACGAAATATTCAGGCCGCAATGGCTGACAAATCATCCGGTGATTTACGTTGAAAATTACGAGCCTGTTGAGCGGGATCAGGAATCTGTTGTAAGTGGAGATCTATCGACAGTAACTGAAGACGCGGTGGAGATTTCCGCGGTCGATGCTGAGCCTGTAGATATGTCACTTTTCAGGGAATGGGAGCGTATCGAGTAGGTAAAGCAATCCTGATAAACAAAAATTGATTGGACATATTTTACATTGATGTACGTCGGCAAGCACGTTCGACCCAAAGATTTTCGAGGTTTGCGGGATAGAGATGTCTCACTCAGCTTGCCGACGCCACGCGTTTAGTCGTTATTTGTGATTTACGATGCCACGCGTTCAGGATGCTTCGAGATTAAGACTGGCAAAAAGATGGTGTCCCTGATCTCGAATCAATATTTAATTAACAGGATTGGTCTTAGAGTTAGAATCAGGCCATAGTCCCTGGAAAATTCGTTAAAGCCCAATTATAAAATATATGAAACGCATAATCGGTGCCATTATTCTCCATAATAATCCGGTGAACATTAAAATTATCAGGACAAAAAAGCCGTAACGTTTAAAATTATTCCAACCCTCAAGCATGCTCTCCGGGAGAAGACCTTCTACAATGTGGCTTCCATCCAGTGGATATACAGGTAGAAGATTAAAAGCAGCCAGCAAAACATTTATCATAAGGAATATTTCAAGCAACCGACCCTGCGGATGGGCTATCACTTCCGGAAACGACCTCACAACCAAAGCGAATATTGCCGCGAGAATGATGTTGCTTACCGGACCGGCAACCGCGACAATCATGTAGTCGCGACGGGGATGCCGGAGGTTGTATAAATTTACCGGAACCGGTTTCATCCATCCGATACCGTACCCTGAAAATGACATAATCACCAGGAAAATCAGGCCTGTAGGATCGATGTGCGGGAGTGGGTTGACGGTCATCCGTCCGGCACGTGCAGCGGTGTCATCGCCCAGTTTAAATGCCGCGTATGCATGGGCAAACTCATGAAATGATCCTGAGATCAAAAATGCTATTACCCATAATGGAACTTCCTTGAATTCCATAAATTCATGCTCCGATGCTTACTACAATAATCCCTCACGTTTTAGCAGTTTCGCTAATTTTTTAAAATCGAGAATGATCGAATCGCGATATTGCGGACGGTGAAGCGCCGCGGCCGGGTGGTACATCGGGAAAAATATTACCCCGTCCTTGCGCCGTAACGGTTTTCCATGGACATCCGATATTTTCAAACCTTTTTTGACCAGCCTTTCGAGCCCGAACCGTCCGAGCGGTACAATAATTTTCGGTTTTATCAGAGCGACCTGAGCGGCGAGATATTTACTGCAGTTTTCGAGTTCTTCCGGAAGGGGATCGCGATTGTTGGGCGGACGGCATTTCAGTGTATTCGCGATAAAAACGATCGATCTCGGAATCCCCGCGTTTGACATCGCGTCGTCCATCAATTTTCCGGCACGGCCGACAAATGGTACACCGACACGGTCCTCATCGGCACCGGGAGCCTCACCCACAAAAAGCACCTCGGCTTCAGGCGTACCGTCGCCGAACACGGTTTTCGTTCGTGTGTCGGCAAGTTCTTTGCATCGAGTACATTTGGCGACCTCATCGCGGAGTTCTTCGAAGAGACTCATGCCGGGTATTATAGCAGGGATGTATGTCCGGGGACAGGTAGTTACAAAACCGGGCAAAACCGGGGACACCA
>DAOVJF010000313.1 GCA_030673355.1 Planctomycetota bacterium
CGACGTAAACATCCCAGAGTCCCAGAAGATGTGAGTTTGATTGGAAATTTACATCTTCAAGTCTGTATGTTACATCGTTCGTCGGTTGGCTGTCGGGGCTTGCGGGCGAACCGCCTGAACAGCCCAGGAGAATTAGTAAAACGACCCCTAATAACACAGGTGTTATGTTTTTCATAGCACCCTCCTACAAAGCAGAGATTAAAAAAAACTTTCCTCTGAACTAATGATATCACGATTAGAAATGATATCAAAATTAATTGTCATTAGAGTGATTAAATACTCAAGTAAGGGAAGTAGTTATTAAAAACCCTTCGACGTTTTGCCAAAGGGTTTATTGGGCGGGGTGGTGGAGCATACCGGGCTCGAACCGGTGACCTCCTGCGTGCAAGGCAGGCGCTCTCCCAACTGAGCTAATGCCCCATGACTTTAATTAAGCAGGTTTTCAGCCCGCATAACATCCGGATCACATTTTACGGGCACATTTCCTATAGGTCAACTGCTTGCGAGATCACAAACAGCCTGACTAAAGCCATGCAGCACTATTATCCAGCCATTGTGCTGGAATTTTCCAATTCAAGTGCGTACACCTCGAACACCGGATAATTCCCAGCGATTGAAATAGAACTGATTTACGGGCCATATGGTAATCCTCCGGTTGATTACCAATCTTAGTTAAAATCTGTTCTAACTTAATTATTATCGGACATATAAGGAAATACGTGAAATCCACATCGAACAAAACAAATCCATGTAATTGTGGGAAATGATCATATATGATACCATGCGGTACCCCGGCGGATATCCGGGGAGTTTTGGCAATGTCTTACAATACATTACCTATAGCTGTCGATGCGTTTGGAACCGATGAAGGGCCCTCGGTAGTCGTTCAGGGCGTTGCCGATTCCGAACTCCCGATCCTTCTTGTCGGTCCTGAAAAGATCCTCATCCCGATGGTCAAGGCCTCGAAAGCATCCGGCAGGATAGAAGTCGTGAATGCCGATGACATCATCGGATCTGAGGACCATCCTTTTACCGCATTCAGGACGAAGAAGAACTCCAGCATGATGGTTGCGATAAAACTTGCCAAGGATGGAAAAGCCGCCGGCGTCTTGTCTTCAGGAAACACGGGAGCGTTTATGGTGGGGGCGACAATGATACTTGGCCGGCTGCCTCATGTCTCCCGTCCGGCCGCAGCGATTCCGGTTCCCAACACATCGGGGCATTCGCTGCTTCTCGACGCAGGCGCATCTACGGACTGCACTCCTGCCGATCTCGTCAATTTTGCGGTGATGGGATTAAAATATGTAGAACTTGTCTGGAATGTGAGTAACCCGAAGGTTGGCCTGCTTTCAATCGGCGAAGAGGAAACTAAGGGCACGAAGATCGCCAAACGCGCGCATCAGATTCTTAAGGAAAGCGGAATAAATTTCATCGGAAATGTGCAGGGTAACGACCTGGCACGGTCTGTCGCGGACGTGGTAGTGACCGATGGTTTTACAGGAAATGTGGCCCTGAAAGTCGCCGAGGGGTTCGCGGCACTTATGGAAATGATCGTGAAGAATGAGATCAAACGTGCCCCGCTCAATGAAAAATTAGCGGCATGGGCACTCTACCCGTTCTTCAAACGAATAAAGAAACGATTTGACTGGCAGGAGTACGGCGGCGGGTCTTTGCTAGGTGTAAACGGGAATGTGGTAATCGCCCACGGCAAAAGCGGGCGGAGGGCAATAGCCAGCGCGACCAGGCTTTGCGGTGAACTAGCGGTAACCGATCTGCTCCGCGGCATGGAAGGATCATTAAAAAAGCATTACAAGCTGGTCTCCAATGCCGGGAATGAAACCGATGAGGAAATCCGAGCTGATGAAGCTGTTAAGCCCGCGGATGTGGAGTGTTAAAAATGTTTAAAGGCAGATTCAGAAAAGAAGAGAAAAAGCAAAGGCGGGCTGCGGTTGTTTCGGTTGGAAAATATATGCCTCCTCATATCCTTACAAATTTCGATCTGGAGAAAATGGTCGATACATCCAATCAATGGATCCTCGAACGAACCGGAATTAAAAAACGTCATATCGTTAAAAATGGATTGCGCCAAAGCGATCTTGCCTTGAGGGCAAGCCAGGAGGCACTGGCCCGTGTCGGCTGGTCTCCAATGGATCTCGACATGATCGTGGTTGGTACCGTCACCCCCGACCATATTTTCCCGTCATCGGCAAATACACTTGCAGGCAAGCTGGGTGCAATCGGAGTGCCGTCATGGGATGTGCTGGCGGCGTGTTCCGGGTTCATGTACAGCCTGTACCAGGGAATGGTGACTGTCGAATCGGGTCGGGCCGATAAGGCGCTGGTGGTGGGAAGCGAAGTTATGAGCAGTATCGTGGACTGGACCGACCGCTCTACATGCGTTCTTTTCGGCGATGGTGCATCGGTTCTTTTACTTGAGGCAACTTATGAACCATATGGTATTATCGATATGGAAATCGGATCGGACGGTCGCCACCTGAAACTCCTCCATATGCCCGGTGGGGGCAGCGCACATCCTGCTACGCATGAAACAGTCAACAATAAGGAGCACTTCCTCCATATGGAAGGCCAGGAAACTTTTAAGCTTGCTGTCAGAAAAATGTTACTCGTCGCAAAAACCCTGCTGGAACGGAACCATGTGAACCCGGAAGAGCTCGGGCTGTTTATCGGACACCAGGCGAATCTCCGGATTATCGATGCAGTCACAAAACGTCTGAATCTGAAACCCGACCAGATTTTCAATAATATTGAACGTTATGGAAACACGACCTCAGCCACCATTCCGAGCTGCGTATATGAAGCCGAAATGATGGGGCGTATAAAAAAAGGCGACTGGATTCTGCTTGTCAGTTTCGGTGCCGGGCTAACCTGGGCTGGGGCTCTCATTAAGTGGGGGATCGATCCTCTTCCGGTTTTAGGGGCGGATGCAATGGCTGATGACTCAGTATCCGATACATACTCGGACCGGTTGAAACCCGGGCGGGACTGGCAGAAACAATGAGGAGATTCGCATGTATATTCCCTGGGCAGGGGTCGCAGGCGATAGGGATGGCATCGGAACTCCTGAACGATCCCTTCTCAGATTATGTGTTTGATGAAGCGAATGAAGAACTTGGATTCGACCTGAAAAAATTAATGGTCGTTGGACCTGAGGATGAGCGTATGCTCACTGCAAATGCCCAACCTGCGATTCTCACGACATCCTTCGCCGCCTGGAAGCACCTGGTGAAAGCTGTGGGCTATGGGCTTTTTCCTGCATATGTAGCCGGGCATTCGCTTGGTGAATTCTCTGCCATAACGGCCTCAGGCGCCCTTGAATTCAGGGACGCAGTTCAACTTGTACATACCCGCGGAAAAATGATGCAGTCAGCAGTGCCGGAAGGCATCGGATCGATGGTCGCCCTGATGGGCGCCAAGGTTGAAAAAATAGAGAACCTGATAGATAACGTTCGGAAGGACCAGGTGCTCGATATCGCTAATTTTAATACTCCCATGCAGACTGTCATTTCAGGACATACCGAAGCCGTCGACAGGGCTATAGACATTGCTCATAAGTTTAATGTAAAAAGGGTTGTCAAGTTAAAAGTAAGCGTTCCGTTTCATTCAGCACTTATGGAACCCGTAAGTGAGAGATTTTTTGAGAAGCTTAAAAAGGTCAGGTTTTCAGATCCAATGACACGGATCGTTCACAATGTAACCGGGCTTCCCAACAAGGATTTGGCAACCGCTATCAGAATGTTGTCCCTGCAGATCGTAAGCCCGGTTCGATGGGTCGAGTCAATTCAGAAAATGCTGGATGACGAGATCGAGGTTTTTATTGAAGTCGGGTATGGAAACGTCCTTCAGGGCCTGGTGAAAAAGATCGTCGGGAAGGATTTCGAAGGGGTAATTGCCGGATGCGCCAATCCGGAAGACGCAGAAAAAGTTGCCGAACTGATTAGTTAAACAGTGGCATTGATTGGATATGTTTAACCTTACCGGAAAAGTTGCGCTTGTTACCGGCTCCAGCGGATCGCTGGGGCGTGAGATAGTAAAAGCCCTTGCTGAGAAGGGCGCCGATATCGCGTGCCACTATTTCAGTAATTCCGAAGCTGCTGATAACCTGGTGGCTGAAATCACCGGTATGGGGGTCAGGGGTGTGGCAGTACAAGGCGACCTGACGAACCCCGACGATGTGGATAGTGTTGTTAAAGAAGCGGTCGAAAATCTGGGTACTATCCATATTCTTGTAAATAATTCGGGTGTGAGCAGGGACTCACTCCTGATACGCCAGAAACCTGAACTGGTGAAGGAGGTTTTAGCGGGCAACCTGGAAAGCATGCTGAA
>DAOVJF010000218.1 GCA_030673355.1 Planctomycetota bacterium
ACGCATGACAGCCTCATCGACAATCTCACCCGCTTTACGCCGTGCTTCCTCGATGAGTTCCTCATTCCGTCCGACAAGATCGCGAGCCTGGTTAACCTCCACAGGCAGCGATTCAGTCAGCATTTCGATCATTTCCAGTGCCCTGTTACGCTGAACAAGCGAACGGTCAAAGTATCCCCAAAAATTCGACCCATCCTCGATAAGTTTCCTGAGTCGTTCGATAATATCCGGTGATTCGATCATTTTACCGTTCCGTCTATCATTCCCTGCCAGTTGGTTTATAATATTTTAATACGGACTCCGGCACAAATTTGCTGATATCGCCCCCAAAATGAGCAATTTCCTTAATTAATGAACTGGAGATAAAGGAATACTCCTTGCTTGCAACCAGGATTATCGTATCGATGTCCGGGTCGAGGGTGCGATTCATGATAGCCATCTGAACCTCAAGTTCGTAATCGCTTATTGCTCTGAGTCCCCTGATGATAACATTAGCCCCTTGCTCTTTCGCGGCGTCGACAAGGAGTGTTTGAAAACTGACAACTTCTACATTAGGACAGTCCTGAACGCTGTCCCTGACCATCTGGATCCGGGTTTCAATATCAAAAGTACGGACTTTCTCAGTGTTATGTCCAACCGCGACCACAAGGTCGTCGACAATCCTCGTGGCTCGCTTGATTATATCAAGGTGACCGTTTGTGATCGGGTCGAATGTTCCGGGATAAATTCCTCTCATATGTAAAACTCCAGCGCACAGATTATATTACTTACAACTGAATTTTTCAGCATTCCGCCACCGAAAAATCAACAATGCCGTCCCTCCGTGGTCCCGCTCCCGGACCGGATAAATCTCCTGCGGGGCATTTTCCAGGATTTCCCTGACATCGTTACGGGCGGTTTCATAGATTAACAGCCCATCTTCTGCCAAGACCCTCGATGTAACAATATTACCAAGGATACGCTGTGGAGCCGTTACATCGTATGGTGGATCGGTATATATAAAGTCGAAACTCAGTTCCCTGCCCCTGAGTTTTGTAAGTGCATACGAATAATCCATCGGCAGGATTTCGACTGATTTTTTATCAACATCGAGTTTACCCATGTTCCTTTCCAGGGTTTTAATCCTCGAATGGTCATTTTCTATAAATGTTACGAAAGAAGCTCCACGGCTAAGGGCTTCGATCCCGACAGCGCCAGCGCCGGCAAACAGGTCGAGAAATCTGGACCCCTCGATCTCTACCCCGATTGAGTCGAACAGGCTTTTTTTTACAAGCGCCGTTGTCGGCCTGTAACCCTTAGAGAAGGTGTATATCTTCCTGCCCTGCCAGGTTCCGCCGCCGATTCGTATCTCCGGACTCAACCGTCATTCTCCTTGACCAGTTTATTTATCATCTCCGAACTTACTCCTTCAATTGCAATTATTTTTCGCGATGATGTTTCACCGCTAACGATTTTTATCGAGTTTTTTGGAATTTTAAGCAGCCTGGACAAGAGGTTAACAATCGCCTTATTTGCTTTCCCCTTTTCCGGAGCTGCGGTTATTGCTATTTTGAGTGCACCATCATGGACGCCAATTATCGCATTTCTGCTGGCTTTCGGTTTAGCCATTACATCGAATCTCACACCGTCCGGGATTTCCGACAGGTTCACTAGATTCACTGTACCCCCTCTGCCCATCTTGATTCTGTTTCGGATTTCCATTTATTGAAATTTTGCCCCTTGATTGCATCGCGGGCATCGGTTACGAGCTTTTTATAATATGCCAGGTTATGGACTGATAATAATCCAAGCACCCCCGGATCGCCAACCTTGTGCAGGTGCGATAAATAACCCCGGGAATAACGCTTACAGGTCCCGCACGAACATTCCGGATCCAGTGGTTTATCATCCGTTATGAATCTTGAATTCCTCAGATTCAATCTCCCCTCAGATGTGAATAACGTCCCATTGCGTGCCATGCGGGTCGGCAGGACACAATCGAACATATCGATCCCGGATTGAATTCCATCCAGAATTTGTCCGGGGAGTCCGACACCCATTAAGTACCGCGGCTTTTCAGATGGCATCAGGGGAGTAATTTCACGGACAATCGCTTCTCCCTCTTCCCGGTCCTCCCCTACACTGATCCCGCCCATAGCGTAACCCGGTAAATCGAGTTTAAAAGACTGCTCAAGGTATTCATTCCGAAGATCGAAATGTGCACCACCCTGGAATATTCCAAAAAGCGCCTGGGTTTCATCACCGATTTCATTAAAACGGTTTTTTGCTTTTCCAAGCCAGTCGACTGTTCGTTCTCCTGCCTGTTTTATCTTTTCCCTGGATGCGTCTCCCGGCGCACAGTGATCGAGAGGCATGATTATGTCCAATCCAAGGCGAACCTGACTATCAACCACGGATTCCGGGGAAAACCTATGTTTCGATCCATCATACGGCGATTGAAAACTCACACCCGAATTGTCGATTTTATAAAGCCCCTTCAGGCTGAAGAACTGGTAACCGCCTGAATCGGTTAAGATCGACCCGTTCCATGTTGAAAATCCATGCACCTTTCCTGAATCCGATACTATCTCAATCCCGGGACGAAGGTAAAGGTGCAGCGCGTTCATCAACACCAGCCTGTAGCCAATTTCCTCAAGTTCACTCCACCTGACTCCCTTAACCGCGCCGGTAGTCCCACATGGCATATATGCAGGGGTCTCGATTTTGGAATGTGATGTTTCGAGAATCCCCGCCCTGGCGTTCCCATCGGTATTTTCAACATTAAACCGCATTACCTGCCTCCTCATAGGGAAGGGTCTTGAGGAGATTCATGACATCCAGGAATTTCCGATGCGGTTCCGCTTTAAACGACACTGTTTCACCTGTTACCGGATGAGGGAAGCTGAGTTTCGCCGCGTGCAGGAGATGGATATTATCCGATGTAATAATTCCAGCGATTTTATTTAGTGAATTTTCAATTTTCTGATATCCCGCCATTTTCTTCGACATACCTTTAAGGATTTTATCAACCCGCTCCTGTGCTTTCCGACCCCCGTATTTTGGATCCCCTGCGACAGGATATCCGATATGTTTCAAGTGTACACGTATCTGGTGCGTTCTGCCGGTATCAAGTTTACATGAGATCAATGAGAATCCGGGAAACCTTGTAATGACCCTGTAATGTGTTCTAGCGGGTCTTCCACGGTTACCAGACCGCATCACAGCCATTTTCTTCCGATCCCTCTCATGGCGTCCAATCGGGAGATCGATTTTACCCGAATCCATTGGGGGATTCCCGAATACAATCGCCAGATAATTCCGTTCCACTTTCCTCAGTTTAATCATGTCAATAATATTTGACATCGACCTGTCGGTCTTCGCGACGATCATAAGTCCGGAAGTGTTTTTATCCAGGCGGTGAACGATGCCGGGACGAAGCGGGTGCGATCCCAACGGAAGTTTCATTTTCCGGTAATACAGGAAATTGACAACGGAACCAGTCATTGCATTGTAAGTGGGATGGCTCGTGATACCCGGAGGTTTATCGATTACCATTATAAAATCATCTTCAAAAACCACCGGGATATTAAGATTTTCAGGAGGTGGGGTTTCAATTCCGGAATCAATCGGGAATTCAACCCCTACCCTGTCGCCAGCCTTCAGCCTGTGTGACTTACCCGTGACAGTTTCACCGTTAACTTTCACCGAGCCAAGTGAAATCCATTTCTGGATCCTACTCCTCGACGGCGCGAATGACACATCGAATTCTTCGTATGGAAAATCAGCGAGGAATGTATCGAGCCGAATTCCCGAATGAGATTCATCTACATCTGCGAAGTGACGGAAGATGTTGTCCATGTCGTGGAGAACTTACTTGTCCTGTTCCGGGCGTCTTGATAGGTCATGCAACTTTTTCTTTTCAGGATCGGTCGCCGGAGTTGAATCTGGTTTTACAGTTTCATCTTTGGGATGCCTGGCGCTTCCCAGCATGCCTTCAATTTCCTCGGGATGTGCCTTGTCGGCATCCTCTAACGGGACCAGTTTCTCACCGTCCTCATCGATCGGAATCTCGATAAGGGCTTCCTCCATCTCGACATTTCCGGGATGAGTCATTTCAACCTCGGCGTCCTCGAATTTATTTTCCGATGGATGGGCGGTCAGGCTGACACCGCCTGCGACTGCCATTGCCGGTGCAGTTGCCGCCGGTGCGGGTTCTTCTCTTAAAAAAATCAGCACAATAACAAGGACAACCGTACCCACAACAACAAAGCTGTCGGCCAGGTTGAATATCGGCCAGTCGTACGGAAGGTGGAATTCGAAACCCCTGTTGAAAAGTGTCCATGAATAATTGACGTTCGCGTTCGGAAAGAGTGTAATGTCCAGGAAATCCGTGACTTTTTTATACAACAGCCTGTCCGCCATGTTGCCGATAGCGCCTGCCATCTGAAACGACAGGGCAATCTTGAACCAGACTTCGTCCTTGTCAAGTTTCCTCAAAATCCAGAGGATAACGAAAACCATCAGGATTGCGAAACCGGTAAAATACTCGCTCCATTCCGGCAGCATACCCCATGCAATTCCCTTGTTGAAATTCAGTGTCAGGTAGAAGAAATCGGGGATTATTTCGTTACGTACGGCTCCGATTTCACCGGCCGCGAGGAGTTCCAGATCCATCGGGTCAACAAGGCTTTTAGCGAGGAACTTGGTGTATTGGTCAAGCCCCGCAAGTATCACGGAAAGGAGTATGAAGTACCTTGTTGCCATTAAACTATATCTCCCCGGCCAGTTGCGCCCAGGAATCGATAAAATTCAGCCCTGGAAAACATGTTACAGTGTTCTTTATTAATTTCAAGCCTGTTTCTTCGGTTACCCACCCTTTTAGCTCCACAAGCTTATTCATGGTTTCCATTACATACATCGGTTCGTTTCGACGGACCTTACGGTTTTTCGCTTTCTGGGGAATCAGGAACGGGCTGTCGGTTTCGATCAGCACCCTGTCACCCGGGACTAATCTTGCTGCCTTGTGTAATTCCTCAGCTTTTGAATATGTCAGGTTACCAGCAAATGAAACATAAAAACCCATGCCCAGAACCACATCGAGTTCGTCAGGACCGTAACCATAGCAATGAAACACACCCGGATGTTCCGACAGTTTAAATTCCTTCAGAATCGATATCGTTTCATCGAATGCCGCGCGCGAATGAATAATCAACGGGTACCCGGTTTCGGCTGCGATCCCTGCCTGTGCCCGAAAAAGTTCCTTCTGTTTGTCGCGATCCGCATAGTCCCTGAAAAAATCAAGTCCTGTTTCACCGATAGCGACAATTTCATTCTTTCCAAGTTCGTCCGCGAAATCCTGTATATCCCCGGACGTGTATTTATCCGCCTCGTGAGGATGAATCCCGATCGTACCGGCGAGGGCCGGCAGCGATCCGCCACCTGGCCCGTACGATTGAAGGAT
>DAOVJF010000086.1 GCA_030673355.1 Planctomycetota bacterium
CAGGGAATTGTAATGTGGGGCGGTAAGAAAATGTCGAAGAGCCAGGGCAATGTCGAGGACCCAAAGAGCCTGACAAAACTATACGGCGCCGACACCACCCGCCTGTTCATCCTTTTCGCGTCACCGCCGGAAAGAGACATCGACTGGGAGGACCATATCGAACGCGGCCCGGACGAACCCAGAGATTCGTACCCGCCGAAAGATTATCGCATGACCGGCATGGAAGGCCAGTTCCGTTTCCTGAACCGGATATGGCGTATGGTTTATAAACATCGTGAGGAATGCGCTGGCTTAATCCCGACCGACGGCACTGTGGGTGAAATCGAAGATGAAAATGTCAGGAGAGCCGTACATCATGCTATCAGGGAAGTAACCCTGGATATCGACGAGCGCATGACATTGAATACAGCGATCGCCCGCATGATGGAGCTTTACAACACGCTGGCTGAATTTGCGTCGAAACGGTATGACCCATCGAACGAATCCAACCGGTCCGACCTGGCAAAAGGTACCGGAATTTTGTTACGGCTGCTGTCGCCATATGCTCCGCATATCGCTGAAGAATCGTGGGAAGGCCTGGGGAACCCGAAAAGCATTTTTACTACCCCCTGGCCTGAATTCAACGAGGAATTCCTGCTTCGGGACACGATGAAAATCGCGATCCAGGTGATGGGTAAACTGCGGGACGCTATCGAGATCCCGGTCGATATCAATAAGGCCGACCTTGAGGAAGCGTGTAAAACCGAAAAGGTCAGGAAACACCTTGAAGGCAAAGAAATCGTGAAGGTGATAGTTGTACCGAACAAACTGGTGAATTTCGTCGCGAAATAAATAAAAACAAAATTATCAATGGGGACAGATGAACACCAATACCCTATTTTTACCAAAGCTGGATTGTTGAGTATGCATGTGTTGACGGAATGGCGGAAAAGGAAGCTGTAAAAGCTAAACCCTCATATACTCCTACTGCGGAAGGCCCCAGGGGTACAGGTGCCGTGCTGATATACTGTGGATCGGCAGGATCGGTAAAATCGTAAACCCTGAGATGTAAGGAATAATCCGCGAGGTAAACATAATTTCCTATCACCTGCATGTCTATTCCTTTCAAACCGGAGATAGTACTGAATTTACTGGGTTTCGCAGGATTTGTCACATCATAAACTGAAAGGAGGGCATCTTTAGTCCACGAGTCAGCCTCAAGTAAAAATAAACGCCCCATTGATGCTTTAATTCTATATGGAGTGGAAGAAAGATAGATAGTGTTCACGGTAAATGGGTTAGTTGGATCGTTAACATCAATTATCTTCATAGAATGGATAAAGTCTTTATCTACAATATACGCATAACCGTTTAATACAGTGACACTAGTTCCCCTTCCACCATCCAATGAACCGAGGATTTCAGGATTAGCAGGCTCCTGAATGTCTATTGTAAGAAACTGAGGGTTTTCTGGATATACAGGAGGATGAGTGATCTTCCCCCATACATATGCGATCTCGTCGTGAATTGTAATGCAGTAACCATATCCAAAAATTGTTTGCACGATTTGCGGCTGCTCAGGTTCGCTTATGTCAAGAACTTGCAGTGTTGCACCACTGCTTACGAGATACAGGTGATCCTGGTATATGGCCAGCCCATTGCATTGTCCCACTGTCCCCACAATCCTAATGAGTGCAAGATTTTCAGGATCATTTAGATCGAAAATATACAGAAGCCCGTAATAAGAAACGAATGCATAATTTTTATAAACTTCTATTTGCGGGTCCGTTTGATAAATTAAATGAAAATCATCCGTATCAAAAGATCCAATCGTAGTTACGTTATCGGGATACCCGATGGATATTTCAACAGGATCCGAAATAGTTTCCCACCCGGCGGAATCTGTCACTGTAACCCTGACCTCAAAAGTCCCTGCTTCAATAAACACATGGGTGGTCACCGGCTCAGGGCTGGACCCGGTCATTTCCCCATCTCCCCAATCCCATGAGTAAGTTAGATCATCTCCATCGGGATCGGACGATTCGGAAGCATCGAAAATCAGCTCCATTCCCGGTTGCCAGCCTCCAGGCGCTTCATAGTAAAAAACCGCTGTCGGCTCGGACCCGGGCCGGTATATCTCGATGGTTTGACTGCTTGAATTTTCCAGTCCAACCATATCCCTGACTGTCAGGACCACTTCATAGACGCCTGGATCAGTGTAGATGTGAGTCATTATTGAGTGTTCCGACGTTTCCAACTCGCTCTCATCTCCCCAATCCCAGGTAAAAGTCAAGTCATCTCCGTCGGGATCGGACGTATCGGAAGCATCGAAAACTATCTCCAACCCCGGGTGCGGGCCATCAGGCGCTTCAAAGGAAAAAAACGCCACAGGTTCGGATCCTGGCGGGTAAATTTCGATGATCTGTATGCTTGAATTTTCAAGGCCAATATTATCCCTTACTGTCAGGATCGCTTCATATGAACCTTGATCGGTGTAGATATGAGTCACAATTGAATTTTTGAATGTTTCGTTCTCGCTCTCATCCCCCCAATCCCAAATATATTCAGCTATCCAGAGCTGTGGGGAGACTTCGGATTCGGAAGCATCGAAATAAATAATATTCCCCGGTTGGTAGGTTGTGGATGCGGTGTGGGTAAATATAGCACTGAGATCGTCGTCACTTGATGGTGTGACAGCCCCGTTAGTGTTCGAACACCCGATCGTAAAAAGAATCACCGAATATACAAGAAAGAGAAAAGGATTTCTGTAACACACAGCATGCCTCCAATTTGGATTAAATTGTTTGCCTTGAAATCCCGTTATTAATCTGATTATAATGCACAATCCATTAATTGCAAAATGAATGCCAATACAATGATTATTATGTAATGAAGTAAATATGTTGCGCAAACCTCAATTTGAAATTATAAAATAACCAGTATGAGTCCAGAATTAATAAAACGTCTTAAAGTAGGTTGTTTATCTGTCATGGCTATTGTCATTGTCCTGTTAATCGTCCTTTTCGTTGGGGCTTACAAACTTTCAGAGAGAGCCTATGTGCTACCCCAATATGACAGGCTGATCCCCGGATCGCCGACAGATGCTCTCGGTCCGCTGGCCCAAACAGTCCGGTGCCTTAACTCCGAGGGTGAATATGTGCCCGCCTGGTATCACGAAGGCGAAAACGGTGCCGCGATTCTTTTCCTCCATGGACTGGGCGGGAATCGATCGCAACTTAAGGAGACCGCCGGGCTTCTTTTGAATCAGGGCTATGGCGTGCTTTTGATCGACCAGAGCGGTCACGGCGTACATCCCGCGCGAATCAATACGTTTGGGCGCCGCGAATCGATAGACGCGATCGCCGGGATCGACTGGCTCAGGGAACGTGATGAGGTGGACCCGCACCGGATCGGGATTTTCGGCTCCTCCATGGGCGGCACGACAGCCATTTATGCCGCATCGCGGGATCCCGACCTTGCCTGCGTCGTCGCCGATTCTTCATACGCCGATCTCGAGGAGCAGGCGTATCACGATCTGGAGATGGGGTTCAAGGGATTCCAAATTTCCCGAATCTGGCGTCCTACATTCGTAAAGACCTTTTTACTTATGGCGCCGATTTTTATCGGTAAATGGGCCGGCTTCGAGGACCCGGTCGATGTTCTTCCCGATATTCAATGTCCATTGTTTCTCAGCCACGGTCAGGAGGACACAAGGATCGATGTCGACCAGTACTTTTTACTTCTCAATGCCGCCAGGCAGAACGGTTTGGATGTTACCAGTTACCTTGCTGAAGGTCGGGACCACACGACGTATGTCCATGACCAGGCGTATCTGAACAGTATCTATGTATTTTTCCGAAGGCATTTGTGGGATACGGGTGAGTAAATTCCGCATATATTTACTTCAAGCTCCCAGGCAGACCGAAGAAAATTGAAGCGGTTTCGTCTTTGATATCCCATCCAAACGAAACCTGAAACGAATCGAGTATATAGGTCATGTGATATTCCTGATGCTCGAAGTCATCCTCCAGAAGATCCCATGCCCAGTCTATCCCCGCACCCCACCGCCGGCTGATTCGTGTCTGTTGCCTTAGTCCGATCACTTCCCTCACTCCTGGGATATCGAACCTGAACGGCGTCCTCCCCCAGTCGCTTAAATGACTGTATGTCAGGGTTGCCCCCCAGTGGGGAGAATCCATATACCTCAACCTGAGTCCGCTCTCGAGAGTGGAATAGTTGTGTCCCCGCTCATAAAATTTATCGAGGTACACAAGCGAACCTGTCAGGGAGAAATCATCGAACTTGATTCCGGAATGCTCGATTATCGCGCTGTATCCCCACCGGTCAAGATCGGTACCGGTAGTCATATCGCGTAGATGCCCCCAGAATCCCGATAGCTGGAAACCAAACGGGGAGTCTCCTATCGCCGCCATGTCCCGTCTGAAGGTAATTTCAGGTTCCGCGCGGGTCGGCACTGTGTACCCGTCCCAGTTTTCTTCCCTCCTGTAACCGGTCCTGATCTCACCGCTGTAATCTCCGAGATCGCCTTCCAGCCTGAGTTCCGGATATGAACGGTCCCATGGGAACAAATCCAGCTCGAAAATCAATTGCGGACCGACCTCGAATGGATCCAGCACGAAATCGTACGCAACCGACTGTGCGATATGAAATCCGGCATCTTTTTCAACACCGATCTCGGGCAGTGGAAATGTAAATCCCGGCTCGGTAATTCGAAGAAAACTCCGGCGTAACGGGAATGGAACCAGGTTAATCCTGTTACCGAATATTGTAACCGAGACATTCGATGTTGCGGCGCGAAGGATTTCGCGGTTTCCGGTTAACGGATGTGTCCCGACATCAAATTTGATTTCACGGGAGTCAAATGCAAGATCGGGATTATCCAGATCGCCAAGCGACAGGCAGGGACGCTTGAGGATCGCCGAATCGGTTCCAAGCCACATGACATCCGTGGTGAAGTTCACCTCATAGGTTTCAGTTATTCCGTAACCGAATTCAGCGGGTGACACGGTATATGACCCGCGGACATCGGTACAGACCCCGCTGTATACCCCGGCTTCCTCTTCTGCCTTCGGGAAATCGATCACCATGTCATGGCACTCGAACCGGGCCTTGCCGTCCATGCCCGTAACTATTACCTCCGGACCGGCTTCAAGCCTTGAAACCTGCTCACCGTCGAATAGTGCTTCAATATGTTCCGTCTCGACCAGGATGTCGCCAAACGACGCAGTTACGTTACCGTCCCATAACGCACGTTCCCGGAGCACAAGCTCACCGTCAATTTCTTCATATTCCTGTTCGAATGTAAACTCATCCCCCTGTACCGAGAGCCTGTCGCCTTGGGGGAGTAGAAGATTGGTTTCCTGCGCGAGTAGAATGACCGGCCAGGCGACCATTGTGATCGCCACCATGATAGATGTGAATGTGTTTATGTGACGGTAAAACTTCAATTTATTTTTCGTGTCTATTCGATTCCCGCCGGATTATACCATGATGGTTACGGTCATTGCGGATATCCGTTTCCAATTATGCTATTGTAAGCTTAGTTTTCCAGGGAGGTTCACAATGGACTGGATCAGCCTGATTGGTGGATTAATACTGGGCGGTATAGTCGGATTCCTGATAGCGCATTTCGCCGGAAAAGCCAGGGTCGAGAAAGCTCGCGGGCAGCTCGACGTCCGCATGCAGGCAGTCAACGATCTCACGCTGCGGATCGAGGGCATGAATGAGCGTATTGATGTGTTAAATACAGAACTTAAAGAGGAAGGCCAGAACCGTGTTAAGGCTGAATCGAAACTCGAAGACCTCCAGGACCAGGTTAAATTTATCGAAGAAGCTAAGAAGACACTTGGCACAACATTTAAGGCATTGTCTTCGGATGTTTTAAATACCAGCAATGAAGCTTTCCTGAAACTCGCGCAATCCAAGCTTGAAAAATACCAGACAGAGGCTAAGGGGGATTTAACCGAACGCCAGAAAGCTATCGAAAATCTCGTCAAGCCAATGAAGGAGAATCTCGAAAAATACCAGAAATTGATTTCGGATATGTCCGAGAAGCAAACCGGGCAATATACAAGCCTTCAGGACCAGGTCAAGGCCCTCCTCGAATCGGAATTATCCCTTAAAACCGAGACAAGCAAACTGGTGACAGCTTTATCTTCTCCGAAAGTCAGGGGGCGATGGGGTGAATTGACACTCAAACGTGTCGCCGAACTTGCCGGCATGGTCGAACGATGCGACTTTTATGAACAGGAAACCGTGGACACCGAAGACGGGAAGCTTCGTCCCGACATGATGGTCAACCTGCCAAACGGCCGTCGGATCGTTGTCGACGCGAAGGCCCCGCTTGCGGGATACCTTGAAGCGGTCGATTGTGCGACCGAAGAAGATCGCTCCACACATCTCACAAAATACGCTTCGCATGTCAAAAAACATTGCCTTGATCTGAGTAGAAAAGAATACTGGGACCAGTTCGATGAAGCGCCTGAATTTGTCGTTATGTTCCTTCCCGGAGAACAATTCCTTGGCGCTGCATTGCAGGAAGAACCCGATTTATTAGAGGATGCCTTCCGCCAGAAAGTGATACTCGCGACACCTGCCACCCTGATTGCTTTACTTAAAGCTGTCGCGTACGGCTGGCGTCAGGAAGCGCTCGAGGAAAACGCAAAACAGATCTCAGAACTCGGCAAAGAGCTTTACGAGCGCCTTGCGGTAATGATCGATCACTTCCAGAATGTCGGGAAAAACCTGGATCGCAGCCTGAAAGCCTACAACGATGCAGTGGGCTCCCTAAACACGCGCGTAATCGTTTCGGGTCGAAAATTCAAAGAGCTTGGAGTATCAAGTCCCAAGGAACTCCCCGACCTGGAGAAGATAGATACTTCCACAAGGTCTATCACCCCAATCGGCTACGAAATCAATCCCCCCGAAGATAAACCATCCGCCCAGGCCTGATTCAAACATTTAAGTAGTAATATCCCGTGGCATGTGACTCCGGCACATGATTGAACCGCTCCATGCGACTCCGGCGCATGTCAGATCCAGATATTTATTATTCAATCCCTGAGTTTTATTATTGACTCAGCTTCATTTATGAATTATATAATATTAAGTAGATGTTGATCACCGTACCTTGGAGTGCGTGCTATGCGATTTACCGTTTTTTTTCTCCTTCTACTTTTTCTCGTAGTCAGTGCAGCCTGCGACCGTGGCAATAACAAACTCATGGTCGGTAGCATCAAAGGCCCGATCGAAATCACCGAAAACTCCTCCGCTGAATACAAAATCGACGCCCACAGCGACACAGGCATCACCTACTCATGGATTTCAAATCCCGTCGACACTGGGTCTTTCTCCAACACCGAAACCACATCCACAATTTTCACCTCACCCGAAGTCGAGACCGATTACCCGGTAGTTATCACTGTGGTAGTAAATTCCGATAATGACGGCCCGGTGATCCGGTCGCTGGATGTGATTGTTAAGGATGTCCCTGATGATGACGATCCCCCTGAACCTCAAAACAATCCACCACAAGCGGCAGCTCATTTCGAACAGGATATAATCGCCGGATGGCATACTTTCCAATTTACTGATAATTCCACAGATCCGGACGGCGATGATGACATAGTCAAATGGGAATGGGATTTTTCATTCGATGAATCGGATAGTTTCACTGTGGAGAGTGAAGAGCAGAATCCGTTACTCGAACTTGGGATTGTAGGAACATATCAGGTGATGCTTCGGGTAACCGACGCATCCCTGCATTCAGACTTGCTCGATGTACCATTGCAACTGGAAGTCGGGAACCTTGCTGTTACAAATGTATGGGGAACCAGTGACCAGGATAAAATCTATGACATTGAAATAAACAATGAAGGCGATGCATATGTCCTTGGACGGTGCGGAGGTACCGTTGATTTTAATGGTGATGGAGAAATTGATGGCCCTGGATCGGGATATAGCCAGGAGTTCCTGGCAAAATTCACTGGTGGTGAAGATTTTGAGTGGGTAAAAACCTGGAATTGGGTTGTATTTGAAAAAATGTGCATTCTTAATAATGGAGATTTATTTATTTTAAGTAATAATTGGGCTTCTCACTATCCGGCTCCCATAATTGAGAGTTGTGAAGTTTTATGGCTTGATCCGGATGGAAATGTCCTTGGTTCATATACCGAAGAAGCTCCTCCATCTGACAACTTTTTTTATAGCTTTGCTTTTAAAAATATTCAAATTAATCCTGTTGGCAACGTGGCCATAGCAACGTCATTAAAAAAATTTGATGGGGAATGGTATTACGATTTTATCACTGGTGAAGAGTACTGGATCGAAACATACTCTGAATTTTCCTTCTCATTAATTGAATTTTCACCGGACCTGGATTTAATTCAAACGAGTGAGACCTGGCCAGGAAATATCTCTTCCATGGCTGTATCGAATGACGGAAATATTTACACAGTTTCAAACAATCAACACATTCAGAAAGTTGATAGTTATTTTCAACCTCTATGGACACAAACACTAATTCAAGAAGTAGAAGGGCCTTTCTTAACTACTGATTCATATGACAATATGTATCTTACAGGGCAAAATAAAGATGGAAGAATTTTCCTGGGAAAATATAACTCTGAAAGTGGTCCTGATTGGTCATTTTACTTTGATAGTCACAATAACAAGGGAACAGGACTCGATGTCTTTAATGATGCGTTGTATTTAACCGGAGAACTTGGAGACCCTCTCGACCTGGATCCTGGCGAGGACACCCAATTTCACGACTTTGATGCGCTCAGTGCATGCTTTGTAGCTAAATTTTACCTGGATGGTGTGTTCGAGGACGGTCTGACATGGGGCAGG
>DAOVJF010000435.1 GCA_030673355.1 Planctomycetota bacterium
ACCAAACATCTCCGACACAAGCCGCGCCGCATATACTCCATGCAACAGCCGGACTTTTAATTCAGGCCATTGGAAATTCATTGTCGGGTACCCGATCTCCCGCCCGAGTTTCCGGCCCGAAATCTGCCTCGATCGGATTGAGTAAGGCCGTCCAAGAAGCCTCGCCGCATCCTGTATTTTTCCATCCTCGATCAATCGGCGTATCTTTGTCGACTTAACCGGAACACTGTCGAGTTTGACGGGTTGGAAGATTTCGACTTCAATCTCCCTGCCCTCCAGAACAGAAATCAGGAATTCCGCATCGCCGGCACGGTCTTTCCCGAAGTGGTAATCGTACCCGGCGACTACCAGCCTTGCTTTCCATCTATCGACCAAAAGGTCGTTTATAAACTCCGTTGCCGTGGTGTTAATCAAAGGAGGTTCGAATGCCACCTGCAATAAAACCTCGAACCCAATTTCCTCGAGGAGCTCGAACTTTTCATCGGCGGTTGTCAGGATTCCACGTTCTTGTGCTCCGGGGAAGGATTCTCCCAGGAAACTGAAACATACAGGTTTGATCTCGCGTTCTTTAGCAAGTTCGACCGTTCTCCGCAAAAGGGCCTGGTGCCCGATATGCACGCCATCGAACCGTCCAAGAGCGAAAGCACAGTCGGCATCAGGTGTCCAGTCGTCGATGTTCGTGTATTGTTTCATTGAGAAATTTTTCTTAAACCAGCCAGGGTTTGAATGGGATTATTCCATCCTTTCTGATTTTACCAAGTGCGCGGAAATTTCCATCCAAATCCAAAATCCTGAAAATTTTTCCCGGTTCAATTAATTCCGGCATGTTATCACAGAGATCGTCCTTATGCAGGGTCTTGCCATGCTTGAGTTTTCCGGTGCTCTCATTTTTGACAGTTATTGATTCCAGGTGGCTTAGAATTTGATCTACAGGACGAAGATGATGCATCAGAACTTGCGGCCCACCGGTCTCAAAAGCGGTAAAGGGAATCGCTTCGTTCTTGTTAAACGGACCCGATGCGATTCTCTCAAGCCCGACTAGGTAACCAAGCGTGCCAAGTTCAATCGCGATGCCCTGTCCGAGTGAACGAATATATGTCCCGCCTGAAACCTTCGTTGTGAAATCAACCCAGTTCTCACCTGTCCCTTGAAATTCGAGGAAGAAAATATCGACCTCGACAGGTTTCAGGTCAAGCGTCTCGCCATTCCGGGCGGCTTTATAGCTTCGTTTTCCATTCACCTGCTTAGCTGAATAAGCGGGCGGGGTCTGCATGTATTTCCCTGTGAACTTACCAGCGACATCCGGCAGACGATCTACCCAGTTATTCGGAATCGGTTTTGTATCAGTAACCTGCCCGGTGAAATCAAGTGTGTCGGTTTCCTCGCCAAGCCACAAACGCGCGCGGTATTCCTTCGATGATTTCACGGCATAGGTTGAGTACCTGACCGCCTGTCCGAGTGCGATGACCATAACACCCGACGCGAACGGATCGAGTGTCCCGAGATGCCCGATTTTCCATTTACGCGGAAGGTTACAAGTTAATCTAAGGAACCTGATGCAATCGAAAGAGGTCGGTCCCGGGGGTTTATCGATTACGATAAGACCGTGCGGTTCGGGTTTTTCAATTGGGCTGCAGGATTTTTCGGGATTGTCGGACATTTGACTGTAGAAACCAGAAGATGTATGTAAATCTACATTCCGAAAACCAAAACTGAATTAAAAAACCCGCCGGCACTTAACGCGAAGACGGGTTAATGGTTTCATTCATTTAAATAAATAAAATCTACTCTGAATCAGAGCGCGATGATCTGGATGGACGATTCTGATTTTAATCCATCATCATCGGTGACTCTCAGGGTCGCGTTATACGTACCGGGTGTATTGTAAGTGACGGAAACTATGGCATTATCCGGAGCCCCGATAACCCAGTCGCCTTCATAGTCCCATATACCATCGGACTCAATATCCCATTCCCAGAAAACGATATACCCGTCATCGTCATATGAGGCCGCTCCATTGAGGCCGGTTACAAGTGGCGCGGGGCCCTGGTCCGGAACCGCAGCGGGGATGGCTGACGGTCCTGATGGTGAAACATCCACTAATGCTGTCGCGTGGTAGAACTGTCCGTTCGAGTCCTGAACTTCCAGGAGGACATTGTAAATCCCGGCGGATGCGTAGTGGATTCCAATTTCCGAAACCCCAAATCCACCGTAGTCCCACCATCCATCGCCGTTGACGTCCCAGCGGTAGTAATAAGGCGCCAGACCACCATTTACATTGGCGTATAAATTAACAGGCAGCGGCGCATGGCCTACAGATCTCGAGAGATCGATAGTCGCGCTCAACTGGTATGAATCTCCACCTGGATTAACAGGTGGCGGTGGTACAAACGGGTCACCCGGAGGGCCTGGATTGTTCCCGGAACTCGAACACCCGGCAAGCAATAAAATAAACATTATTGCGAATATTGAGATAATTAAACGTCGCATAGAGGGATAATCCTCCAGTTAATGAAGACATAAACGGGTTTTCACCCGGTCAAGTGATCAGTTATCGTAGCAGAAATCCTGCCCTTAAGCAATCCCGACGACGGCCTTGAATCACTTAACGTCGGAAAATTGGTTTTCACCATACAGATCGGGTTCCAGGCTTTCGATCGGGTCGTATTTATCACACACCACGCACACGGCGGATTCATCAAGATCGGTATTGAAGAGGCCGCACTTCCAGACAAGGTCAGCTTCAGTATCGATTTCTCCGTCAGCATCTTCCCCGTGCCGCTCCTCGCAATCAAGATGACTGCACGGGTGATCGACCCGCCGGGTTCCGATAAGGCGATCGAGTTCACGTGATTTTACCGAGTTCGAGATTCGATGAACCCACCAGTAGAAAATCAAATGCACTCCTGCCAGGGATAATGCACCAGATCCCAACATTACAGCCCACTGCAAGTCTTTCAGGTAACCCCCCAACCCAAAAAATCCAAAGATCGGGTCATTAAACCAGACAAGAATCCCAAGAAAAATAAATAAAATCCCGATTG
>DAOVJF010000316.1 GCA_030673355.1 Planctomycetota bacterium
GAGGCGGTGTTCCGGAGGAAAAGTTTCAACGCGTTAAAATTTGCCGCGGTAGTCGTTATAATTGTAGCCGCGATACTCGCCAACATATACATTGCACGGGACAAGGAATTTAAGGAATTTAAGGATGATGAAACAGAACTCCAGCGGAAAATAACATCGATCCAGCATCTCTACGATCGATCGCAGGAATTCAAGCAATATATTGACACAGTACAGGGGAAACTAGCAGGGGTTGTGACATTGGCGGCATCGCAACCGCCATGGCCCGTTATTGTGGATGAACTGGGGAGTGTAATGCGTGACCGTGCCTGGATAGATGAATTCCACTGGGACGCGAACGGTGCGTCCTGGGAGATTCACGGTTTTTGTTACGGCACGGATGAAATGCAGAGGCTGCTGGTCAACCTCTACCATTCAAAAATTCTTAATTTCAGTACCTGTGGAGATTGTGACGCTCAGAACCTGGATCAGGCGGAAGGTTCCCTCGGCGGCGGATTCGGTGGTAGCTCCGGTCCCGGAGGTACAGGATTTTCATCAAACCTGCCGGATTACGGGCAGGGTGATAACAGCTCGTTACCCGATGGAGTCGAGATTCACGGTCCGTTATCCGGACCGAGCCCCATGGCTGCTATACCGCGTCCCAGGCCAAGGTACAGGATCCCGGAAGGCGGCAGGGGTGATTACGATATTGAGTGGTACTTCCGCGGTCACGAATTCATTGTTCCAATTTTCTATGAATTCAAGATGAGCGGCACCGTTAACCAGGCTGTAATGCAAAGCGGTATGGATATGTTTGCAGAAGCAGGCCTTGGCGGCATTACCGGTAGAACCCCACCGGCACCATCGGGTGGCGGTGGTGGTATGCCCGGTCTTGGTACGGGTGGCGGAGTCGGTAGTCTGCCTACCGGTGGTGGTTGATTTTATTACAGTTTTAAATATGAAAATTATATAACAAGTTAATATCAGCAGGAGAGCTTCAATGGATAAAGCACAGCCAGGCCGGGGAACACAGGATATTACCGTAGTGTGGATTGTTTTCGTCCTTATGGTCGTCGGTATGATTCTTGCTTACTGGTTTCTGCTCTATAAGCCAAAGGTTGAGGATATCACCGCGGTCCAGGCCTCGATTCGGTCAAAGGAAAGTACGCTTGACAATTATAAAAGTGAAGCAAGCCAGCTTCTGAATTATGAAGACCAGTTTGCGGCCCTGGTTCATGCCTGGAACACTAACCAGCACTTTTTCGTCAATGGGCTTACATACGACGAGTACACCGGAACGTATAAGAAACCCTATGAAGGGCGGGAACAATGGGCAATATTCGATGCATTAAAGGATGTCTGGTCTGCCGCCAGATTTGCCGGTATTTTCCTGTCGGAAATGTGGGTTTCGGAATCACTGGATTTCTACATGGATGACGTTCCTTTCGAAATTCCATGGGAACTCCAGAGGGCGATAGGCTGGGAAGCGAAAAATTCTGAACGCGGGGAGAATTCGGACCCGTTATTCACATCCCATATTTTCTCAATCAAGTTCTTTGGCGACCTTGAGGAAATGCGGCGGTTCATCGAGATTCTACAGAAGCTTGAAGGTGACGTACAGAAGATATATTCGGTTCACTGCTTTGAAACCGCTAACGAAGCAGCTTACCGGGCTCAACCTCTTGGGTTCAGTGACATTGTACTGACGAATATCACACTCGAGATCGATATGATGCTCTCTGTCCATGAATTAAACCCGGATGCCCCAAGTCCCAATAATCCACCGGATATTCCAGGTACCGCATCATGCTCCTACAGCACCGGCGGCGGTGGCGGCGGCGGCGGTGGCGGCGGCGGTAGAGGTGGCGGTGGCGGTGTCGGTTTAGGAATTTGATATTCAAATACGAACAATCAGCCTTGATAAAATAGATTATAAAAGTAGCATGGAGATCAAGCGATGAAAACCAGGATAATTTTACTAATAGCAGCCATTTTGCTGGTGCTTGGTTTCGCCGTAATGGCGGGAGCCACATCATCCGGTGACAACGGTACCTCATCAGATAACGATTCTATAGTCCTCCAGGATGATGCTGATGACAGCTCGGGTGATGAAGGGACGGAAGACGGTGACGATTCTGACTCCGACGACGAAGAGCCCGCTGAAGAGGAAGGAACAGAAGAAGCACCGTCTGAGGAAACGCCTGAAGGTGTTGGAATGGGTGATTTCCTTGCGACTTCGGGAATGGAAGCCCCAACCGTTGATACTAACTTACAGGACGCGCTCGGCGGGTACGCTGATTATGAGGTTCAGTATGACACCACCGTATCCCATGCGGACAACACACCCAGCGAGCTTAGAGCCCTTGGTGAGGAATATCTCGAAAGGACCGATCCAGCAAGCGAAGCTGGTAAGGTGGCGTTAGCACTGGCGGATTTTGACCTCTTGGCTGTGCTCGAAAACCGTTATGAAAAGGTCGAGGATGAATACGCAGCCGATCCTGATGAAGATTTCGCTCCGGATGATCCCGATCGGGACTTGAACTATTTCCAGCCTCGATTCGATCCATTCGTTCTTACTCATCTTATTCCTGAGGAACTCAGACCTGAGATGGAAGGCACCGGTCTTGATGGCGCGGTCGATCCCGAACTTCTGAGGCAACTGGGTGAAGCGGTCGCTGAAGCCAACCTGCGCTGGATTCCCATACAGGTTATCGGTACTATCCAGGTTGGCTCGATGAGGGCTTGCATGTATTCGGTGTTTGGGATGAGAACCAGGACGATAGCAGTAGGTGACCGTCCTCATTATTATTGGAATTTCTCAATCGGTTGCAGCCAGGTTAGTGAGGATTTTGTAGTTCTTGTCCTGAGGAGCGGCAGTGCTTTGGTTTACAGGACATTCCATATCAGTCGTTAGCGTTAATAATGACATAATATTGCTGAACCAGCCTGTCCCCTGAAAGGACAGGCTTTTTTTTATGGAGTTGATATTGTCGATGCTTGATGGACATTCAGCTTTTTCTCTATCGGGCCAGCCGGGACGCATGCGATACTGCAGCCGGGACTGACTGCGCTACGGGACAACAAGGGGAAATTCCAGCTCCACGCTATTCTGCGAAGGTCCTTTTTAATTAATGTTAATAATATTGTTGACAGTTACCCCGCTCATCGGTAAAATGCACGCTTGGTACCCGTCGAATGGTGTGTTCTATGACGGGCTTTGCGTATTTAAATACCTTGTTTCCTTTGCAATAAATGGACCAGGTTCCAAATCCAGAAAACCATAACGGGCCACGTTTATATAAAGCGGGGAACTGGTATCCCTATGTTGTGATGGGTATTTTTATCTTCGGCAGCTTCATCACAATTTTATATTTTGACACAATCGTAAACGAGTTTTATCTCCCGTTTATTTCCAACCCGCTCGAGATTTTCGCCGCCACGTACCGTGCTTACTTTCTTCTTCTACCCGAAATGCTGGACCTGGCCGGCGGTATTCTGATTCTAACCCTGGACATGATCCGTCCGAACAAGAACCGCCTCCGTGCGCCACTGATTGCACAGACTGTATTGATCCTGAGTTACTTTCCTGTTATCTTCACGATGTACCTGACAACCCGCTACTTCAACGCGGCGCTCGGGCAGTACTGGGGCGGCCTTGAAACGATCGACCCGTTCAGTCTTTTCCTCAAAAGTATCGCCCTGATCACCGTTAATTATGTTGTCGTGATCGCGATGCGGTCGAAGGAACTCCCCGAGAAATTCTCCGGGGAATTTTACGCGTTCCTTATGTTCGCGACCGTAGCGGTGGAGTGTGTAGTTTCCTCGTCGGATATTATGGCTATCTTTTTGCTGACTGAATTTGTCGCGATCACGTCATATATTCTTGTCGGGTGGCTGAAATCGAAGCCGACCAGCACAGAGGCGGCACTGAAATATTTCCTTCTGGGTTCGATGAGCTCGGCGTTCATGGTATTTGGATTCGCGATTATGTACGGGTTATCGGGCACCACCAATCTATACGAGATGAAGATAGCGCTTCACCAGGTCAGGATGGAAGACCCGTCGATGGTCCCGGTACTGCTTCTCAGCGTCCTGTTCTTCATGGTGGGAATCGGGTTCAAGCTCGCAATAGCTCCGTTCCATATGTACTTCCCGGACGTCCTTGAGGGCGCGCCCACGGCTATCTCGACGTTCCTATCAGTTACCCCAAAAATAGCTACGGTCGCAGTATTTATACGTGTTTTTCTACTGGGTTTGTCGACCGTATCGGATCTCTGGATACCCATGATGCAAATATGCGCGGTGTTGTCGATGACGATAGGTAACCTGTTTGCCCTGCGTCAAACCAACATGAAACGCTTCC
>DAOVJF010000210.1 GCA_030673355.1 Planctomycetota bacterium
AAGGTGGTCGCGGAGGGCATGCTTCTGGGGGGAATATTCACTCTTATGTACAGCATAGGATGGTGCTTCGTGTTCGCTCCGACGATAGCGGTTCTGGCTGTCGGAATCGGATTAGTTGTCACAGTGATCCTGGGCTACGTTAAGTATGCCAAGAACCCACCGGATACGAATAAACCCGGGAGCGATTAACACCCGCAATCCGAGTCGGAGTGTTGAGATTCGAACTCACGGTCTGCTGCTCCCCAAGCAGGCGTGCTAACCTGGACCCAATTACCATAAATAAAATGGTTAGACATCATTCTGTTTAGTGTTTGTTTTCTTTATGTCAAGGCTGACTTCCGGTATAACTATGATTCTAAAGGTGAATTATGCAGGCTTCAATCAGGCAATATAACCACGCATCAGATTACGAAAAGGTCGGTGATTTCCTTATAAGGACATACCGTACGGAGGGTGGGCATATCAACTGGCTGCAGCCGCGTTGGGAGTACATGCATTATCACCCTTATATTAAGAAACTTGATTTAAACCTGATCGGCGTATGGGAGGCGAATGGAGAAATCGTGGGTGTCGTCCATCCGGAGCATGGCCTGGGGACAGCCTATTTCGAGATCGATCCCAATTTCGCCGATCTTAAAACAGAAATGTTGAAATACGCTGAAGAGCACCTAAATGCCTTGAATGAAGGTGTAAGGCAGCTACGGGTTTACATCAACGATAATGACGATGACTTCCAGGCAGTAGCATCGGAGATTGGATATGTGAAGAGCGATCGATGCGAACCAATGTCACAAATAGTTCTTCCAGGCTCAAATCCCACAGTATCGCTTCCGGATGGATTCCGCCTGATTTCCCTTGCAGAAGAAAATGACCTTCGAAAGATTGACCGGGTGATGTGGCGTGGGTTTAATCACGGAGATGAACCGCCCGAAGGCGGCATTAAAGATCGAAAATTCATGCAGTCGGCCCCCAATTTCAGAGAGGATCTTAATATTGTTGTCGAAGCACCCGATGGCAACTTCGTGTCTTACTGCGGCATGTGGTTCGAACCAGTGAATAAAATAGCGTATGTCGAGCCCGTGGCTACTGATCCCGACTACCGGAGGATGGGGTTGGCAAGTATTGCAGTCGTTGAGGGTGTCCGACGATGCGGGGAACTTGGAGCAACAGCGGCCTACGTTGGCTCAGATATGCCGGTCTACCTGTCGATGGGTTTCAGCCAGATCTACAATCGTTCGGAATGGCGGCGGGAGTGGGGGTAGTGTCGTAGTCTGCCCTGATCGCTTTCGGCATGCCTTCGTCCTGTTTAGTAATGTCAATAATTATTAGTATAGTATAAAAGCAGGTTTTGGACCATCCTCCCATGCCTGCCGGGCTACAAGACTCCGCACTACCAGAGTTGAAAAATGCGAACGCCATAATCAACTTCCGCAAGATATAAGTAAGGCCCTTCGATTTCCAGGTTGATACTTTGTCCCGGTGTAGTAAACGAAGCCACTGATGTTAAATTCATGGGATCATGAACATCGAAAATCTGTACTCCCTGGAGATTCGCAATATATGCGTATGAATCCTGCACGATGAGCCTGATAGCGTAGCCTTCGGTGATAACCTTGTTAAGGAATTCAAGGTCGCCGGAGGGCGTGATTGTGTAAAATTCCAAGGTGCTTTCATCATCCGCATGACTGGCCACGTACAGAAGGTCATCCCTTATAACAAGGCCACGGGGAAGATTGGCTGTCAGAGTTTCGCTCCGCAGGAACGGGTTCGAAGGTGAACTGACATCGAACACCTGGATTCCGAAATTGTCAGGGTCACCGGAGGATATGTATGCGAAATTATTCTGTACTTCGATATCGAACGCAAGATCAGACAGCAAGAATCCGGTTACATGGTGTGCGGTTTCCAGCGGCTCTATTTCGAAAATATCCAGAGCCCCTGGATAGGAATAATTATTGAAATTATTGTTCGACACACAATATAAAAACCCATTTTCAATTGAGAGATCACCAAACCAGAAAAAAGAGATACTTATTGAACTGTATAATGGGACCGGATTATCGATATTACTGAGATCATAAACAATCAAATCTGCACCAAGGAATCTCTCGTTAAGTGTAAATGCATTGTCTTCTTGAATTAATATTCTTGACGCACCACCATAAGGGAAATCCAGGGTCCTGATGTGCGACGGACTATAGGGGTCGGAAATGTCAAAGATGTATATATAACCAGCAACGACGTAAAGATGGTTATCCTTAACAGCGACATCCTTGACGTCACCCATGGAAGTAAGTCCAGCAAGATCTATGATTGAATCAGGCTCATTAAACTGTTTAAACCAAATTGTGCCACCATAAGCTATGCAAAGTCTGTTTCCGCATGCCGCCATTGCCGCGTCATACTGAGCTGGAAAACTGCATGATGCTGAAATGGTGAGATCGTGAGTTTCAAAATCAAATTTATAAACGCGCAAGTCACTAAAATATTTAAGATACAAATACCCATTTGAGATGCACAAATCAGTACAAAAAAGGAATGGATAAGATATTTCATTAACCTGTTGGGCGGATTCAGGAGGATCAATGTCATAAACACCAATCTTAATTTGGTTACATGTAAATGCATAACCGTTCATTATTTCTACATCGAAGTACCAATTGGCTGAAATCGTGTTTGCAATAAGTGCATTTTCCGGTACCGATATATCAAGAATAAGCATATTGGAGCCGGTCTTGTTGACCACTACCGCAAGGTTACCTTCAACGTCAATCGCCGAACACGCCTCCTCGGATTCTACCCAATGCACGATGTGGGCATCCGAAGGGGGATCAACATCAACGATCCGGACTCCTTCCAGCTCCAGGGCTATATAAGCATAGCCGTCCTGCACCGCGATGTCCTCGCCATTACCTTCAATGGTGATTGTATTAACGATCTCAGGGGATTCAGGATTCTCGATATTGATAATCTGAAGACGGCAGTCTTCGTCGCTTATTACATACGCAAAATCCCCATCCACTGCGATCTTAGTCAGGTCCAATCCCGTATTAAGGCTTGCAGCCATCCGTGGATTACCTGGATCGTTAGTATCAATTACTTTAAATTCATTATTACTTGAGAGCATGTATGTGTAATTATCTGTCATTGCGACATCAATTGAGTCAAATTTCAATGTTGCCAGTCCAACTTCCTGCATACTGGATAAGAAGGGCGCTTCGATTTCTATCTCCAGAGGCATATCGAGCATATCCGACAACCCCCCAGCGTCCTCCACCCTTAATTGAACGAAATAGATTCCCTCCTCCTCGTAAACATGCAAAGGCTCCTGCTCCTCACTCTCGATTTGGAATCCGACATCGGGATCATATGAAAAATCCCATTCCCATTTCACAATGTCGTCTTCTCCATCGGGATCCGTTGAGTCATCGTAGAACTGGATCTGAATTCCAGGTTCAACGAAGGTTGTACTCGCATGAGCACCGGCAACAGGGGGATCATTGTCTTCACCATCATCCGGGTCTCCTGAATCAACGATCAAAATATCTTCAGATCTAACAACCGGGCCATCATTGTCAGAGTTAACGACAACTCTCAGGACAATCCATGTGGCTGTGTCAACCTCGGGAGCCGTAAATAAAGTTGTAGCGGCATCGGGATTTTCAATGCTTCCGAACCCGACTGGTTCTACAGCCCATAAATAACTGATTCCCGAATCACTGTGCGCATCGATATGGAACTCGACTGTGGTTCCCTCAGGAACTTCTGATGGCCCGATAATACTCCCGACCATTAGATTATTCCCACCGTGGAAGCAGCCTGACAGGAAACCCAGTCCGAGGAGGAGAAAAGGAAGGTGGTGGATTTTCACATGCAACCTCCAACTGCTTTTTTTTCATTCAATCTCGATATACTACATAATGTAATGGATGTCAATTGAATCCCCGGGAGGTGAATCCCGGGCTGAGAAAAGGGGACAGTGACCTATTGATTATCATTGATATATTTACTAATGTCGCGACACATCCCAATATGCTGAGATCGTAGTTTTAAAAAGGCGCAGGATTATCCTGGTGACTTGAAAGGTCGGTGACGTCCCGAAAAAGAATTCAGAGTAGTTAAGGTACGTATAGAATTCAATAGGTCACTGTCCCCTTTTCCCAGGCTCCTGTTTAAAGACCCACTCATTAATATTTGCATTTTCAACCTAACTATGCTGCCATTGGGGTGGCGCTATCAGAAACGCCTTAACCGGCAAAGGAAAATCATTGGATATGCTGACATTTGGAGTCATCGGATCATCGAATAAAGAGGATGAGAGACGTGTACCAATTCATCCCGATCACTTTCAGCGAATTCCGGATAATTGCCTTCGCCACCTTGTATTCGAGGAAGGTTATGGTGCACCATTTGGTATCGAGGACTCGGAAATTTCAGCCCGAACGGGAGGTATAGCCACCCGCCATGAAATATTATCCCAAATTGGACAGGTTATCATACTCAAACCTGTATTATCTGATCTGATGGAATTATGCGAAGGCGGGACCCTGTGGGGGTGGCCACACTGTGTGCAGCAATTGGATATTACTCAGGCGGCGATTGATCGAAGGCAGACACTTATTGCATTTGAGGATATGTTTATCTGGGGACCGGACGGCCAGATTGGGCGACACACGTTTTATAAGAACAACGAATTGGCCGGCTACTGCTCTGTAATACACGCCCTGCAGCTTAAAGGAATCGACGGGCACTATGGGAACCAGCGTAAAACGATCATTTTTAGTTTCGGTGCGGTCAGTCGCGGGGCAATCTACGCTCTCAAGGCGCGCGGGTTCAGAGATATCACAACCTGCATCTTGCGTCCCGATCACGAGGTTCGTGAAGAAGTGCTTGATTGTCACTATGTTAGAATTCGGGAAGATAATGATGGTAAAGACGATATTTTAATAATTGAGCACGATGGTACGACCAGACCTTTGAGTGACCTGATCTGTGAATCAGAAATAATAGTGAATGGGACCTATCAGGATCCCGATCATCCGCTGCTTTTTGTGACAGAAGAAACGATATCATCGCTTAAACCGGGTTGCCTGATTATTGATGTCAGTTGCGATGAAGGTATGGGATTCTCTTTTGCAAGACCGACCACATTTAAGGAACCAATAATTAAGTTTGGTACAGTAGATTATTACGCTGTGGATCATTCGGCGAGTTATCTGTGGGAAAGCGCCTCGAGATCAATTTCCGCAGCACTCATCGTCTATTTACCAGCAGTCTTAGCGGGTCGTGAGAGCTGGCAGCAGAATGAGACCATTCGACAGGCTGTAAATATAGATGCCGGGGTGATACAAAAACCGATTATTTTGTCATTTCAGAAGCGTCAGCAAGCATATCCCCACACGGTTTCAACATCGGAAACCTGAATCATACCCGTGAACAGACTGTCAAAGTGAATGTTCAACCCCCGGGTATAAGTTAGGAA
>DAOVJF010000005.1 GCA_030673355.1 Planctomycetota bacterium
AGCGTTCGCCTCGGCGACATTGAATGCGTCTTCTTCATCAGCGGACAAGTACTCAACCTTATCCAGAACTTTTCCCCGTTTCACAACCCGGTACGGGGTTTCAATGAAACCATACCGGTTGATCTTCGCGTAAGATGCCAGTGAACCGATAAGACCGATATTCGGCCCTTCCGGCGATTCGATCGGGCATATTCTTCCATAGTGCGAGTGATGAACGTCCCTGACCTCAAATCCGGTTCTCTCACGCGAGAGACCACCCGGGCCAAGTGCCGAGAGACGGCGTTTATGTGTCAGCTCGGCAAGCGGATTGGTCTGGTCCATGAACTGGGACAATTGTGACGATCCGAAGAATTCCTTGAGCACTGCAATCACACTGCGGGTATTGATCAGGAGTTGCGGGGTAAGCTTGTCATGATCCTGAACCGACATACGCTCCTTGGCAACACGTTCCATGCGTAGAAGCCCCTTACGAAAATGGTTCTGGATAAGCTCACCGACCGACCGAATACGTCGATTCCCGAGGTGATCGATATCATCAACATCGTTCGGGCCAACCGTAATCAGGTAACGGATTGTTTCAAGCAGGTCGAGTTTGGTCAGGAACCTGATCGAGGGTGGAATCTCAAGGCCAAGCTTCTTGTTCATCTTGAACCGGCCTACGGGTGACAGATCGTACCGCCTGTCGTCGAAGAACCTTGATTCGAGGAGTGTTTTCGCGGTTTCTATTGTGGGCGGGTCACCAGGCCTTAATTTTTTGTAGATGTCCAGAAGGGCAGCCTGGTTAATTGACAGCTTAGGATTTTGCTGCATATGAGCATCAAGCTGGGGCAAGGCAGTCTCATAAGTTTTGGTAAGGCTCTGATCCATTTCCAGTGGCTCTATCTCAAATGCCACCGTCAGCCCCTCCGGGTAAACATTAGCGAGTTTAGCAGCCTGCTCGGCATTGATTCGCTCGCCCTCTCGAACGATCGGGTGTCCCCCTGACGGTGGACACAGGTCCTCGGGTGCGATCATATCTTCGAAAAGATATGGCTTGGCTTCGAGGTGAATCTCAATCGGGACATGGGAGATAATTTTTCGATCGGGATCGACATCAAAACCCAAACCCATGAGAAGATTAGTGACAGGGATTTTCCTCACCTTGTCGAGCCGGACAATAGTTGTGCCTGCACCATCATACTCGACCTCGACCCACGCACCCCGGTTCGGGATAATCCTGGCATAGTATGTGACTTTGCCGACAGGAGAGACTTTCTCCATGAAATAAACACCGGGGCTCCTGACCAGCTGGCTGACGACCGCACGTTCCGCGCCGTTGATAACGAATGTGCCCTGATCCGTCATGATCGGGAGATCCCCGAGAAAGACATCGCTCTCAAGCATCTGGTTTGTAAGTTTGTTGACCAGTTTAAGCCTGAGCCTGAGAGCGGCGGAATATGTGCGATCCTGGTCCTTGCAGGTGTTGATATCGGTCGTTGGGGGATCGATAAAATAATCAACGAACTGCAATTCCAGGTTGTCCGAGTAGCCCTTAATGGGGAATATACGGACGAACATGTCCCTTAAACCCTGTTTCAGGAACCAGTTGAAAGAGTTCTTCTGGACCTCGATCAGGAAAGGAATTTCGTACCGGAGTTTTTCCGGAATCTTGGAGAAACTCCGAATTTCCCTCTTGTGGACCTGTAAATCAGAAGGAGTTGTTGCTGTCTTCTGTAGCGGCATTCTTACTCTCCTTCGCATTATTTTTCAAAATTTTAAAATCAGGATACAAAAACCCCCCTGTCACCCTGAAATTTCAGAGTCTTACAAGGAAATCAGCGTCTTGATGTTAGATTTACCCACTTGGGTCACTTGGCATTTCCCTTGACAGGTCTGTCCGAAAGCTCATAAAGGATTACGGATCAGACCTATGAGGGGTCCTGCAATTTTAACAGGTACGTCTACTTGACTGATACTACACCACCGGCATCGGCCAGTTTCTTCTTAATCTCGTCCGCTTCTTCCTTGCTGACGCCTTCTTTTACAGCCTTTGGTGCAGCGTCTACAAGTGCTTTTGCGTCCTTAAGACCAAGTTCGGTAATTTCTCGAACCGCCTTGATGACGGCAATTTTCTGGTCACCGCATTCATCAAGAATTACATCGAAACTGGTCTGCTCATCAGCCGCGGCATCTCCGCCCGCGGCAGGGGCTGCGGCAGCAGGAGCTGCTGCCATCGGTTTTACATCCCATCGCTCCTGGAGTTCCTTTGTAAACTCATTAAGCTCGATTACGGTCCACTTCTCGATTTCCTCGAGTATTTTTTCTTGTGCTTCGTTAAGTGCCACTTTAAAGCCTCCGGGGTCTTCCCCATCTTGTTTATATGTTGCGGTCATTGGCCCGATCGCAGAGGGCATATAGAAGCTATTTGCGTAACAGTCAGTTTTATTCTTTTAAATCTTTAAAATCTATGCCGCTTCCTCTTCCATCTTCCCCACTTTCGCGTCGAGGGCGCCAACGAGTTCCTGCAGCGGGGCTGTCAGGGTTCCGGCAAGGTCAACCATCGGAGCAATGAGAATCGCGACAAACATACTCTTAAGTTCGTCCTTTGTCGGTAAAACGGCGAGTGCCCTGACCTCTTCAAGCGATATCCTTCGACCGTCAAAGAAACCCGATACCACCTTGAATTCTGCATTGCGCTTCGCAAATTCATAGGCTGCCTTGGTTCCGGTAACCGCGTCATTAGTGCTGAAAATAAAAGCTATCTGCCCGGAAAGGTCCTGTTCCAGGTCCTTCATGCCAAGGTTTTTCAGGGCTATATCGGCAAGCGTGTTTTTTATAATGACCACATTACCACCGGTTTCCCGAACCTTGATCCGGAGATCTTCCATCGCGCTTACGGACAAACCTTTGTAATCGGCAATGACAATCGCCAGCGCTTTATCCGCGTGGTCCTGGAACCTGGTGACTTTTTCCTTTTTTATCTGTCGAGGTGAACTCATTTCACACCTTTTTTTTCAATTATCAGTTTTACGGATCAGGCAACTGTTGTGACATCCTTCACATCAACCCTGATCCCGGGACCCATCGTGCTCGAAAGGATAATCTTCTTGATGTACTGTCCTTTCGCGCCAGGTGGGCGGTTCTTTGTAATGAAACGTATGAAAGCCTGGACATTTTCCTTCAGTTCCTCTTGTTTAAATCCGACTCTTCCCACCCTCGAGTGAATGAGTCCGGTGGTATCGGCTCTGAATGTCACTTTACCGGCCTTATATTCTTTAACCGCTTCAGCGATGTTCGCGGTGACAGTACCGGTTTTCGGATTCGGCATCATTCCTCTCGGACCCAGGATACGTCCCAGCTTGCCGACCACTCTCATCATGTCGGGTGTAGCCAGAACCATGTCGAAATCCATTTTACCGTTTTTAATCTCTTCACCAAGCTCCTCACCACCGACAATATCCGCTCCGGCATCACGGGCTTCAGCCTCTTTTTCTCCCATGGCGAATACAGCAAGCCTTACTTCCTTGCCCGTGCCATGTGGAAGCCCGATGGCTCCCCTGAGCTGCTGATCGGCATGGCGGGTATCGAGTCCGGTGACTATGCAGATATCGACGGATGCATCAAATTTTGTCGGACTTGTCGTACGTACCAACTCAACCCCTCTTTCAAGGGTGTACTGTGTGGATGGATCGATGAGTTCGGCTGCTTTTCTGTAATTCTTTCCTCTGGGCATATTTTCACCTCGGTTGTGGTCCGCGCAGGCCTCTTAACGAGGCCCTCCCACGGGGCCCGGGCGGATTTCCAATCCGATCCCTATAAATCTTTCAACACTAGCCTTCAATCTCCACACCCATACTCCGGGCGGAGCCTTCGACTATTTTCATGGCGCTCTCTACATCATAAGCGTTTAATTCTTTAATTTTCTTCTGAGCGATCTCGGCTACCTGTTTGCGGGTAAGCATACCGATTTTCTCCCTGTTCGGTTCCCCGGAGCCTTTTTCAATTCCGGCGGCCCGCTTGATGAGATCGCTCATGGGTGGAACCCCAAGTTCGAATGTGAAGGTCCGATCCTGGTAGATTGTGATTTCAACAGGAACGATAGATCCGGCCTGGTTCTTGGTCTGATCATTGTAATCCCTGCAAAACATGGGAAGGTTGATCCCATGTGGCCCAAGGATTGATCCAATCGGTGGACCAGGGGTAGCTTTTCCTGCTTCAATCTGAAGCTTTATTTTTTTTACGATTGCTTTTCTGACCATAATTCATTCATCACCCGGACCATTGTTGATATTCATTCGCGGTCCGTTTTATTTCTTACCGGCTCTATGCGTCGGAGGTCTTCTCGATCTCGTTGAAACTCAACTCTACCGGAGTCTCTCGTCCAAAGACCGAAAGCATGACCTTCGCTTTCTGTTTGTCATAATCAATGTCCTGGATAATACCGTTGAAGTCGGCAAAGGGCCCGATCAACACGACGACCTGGTCACCCACCGCCAGATCGATTACAGGGCCCTCAGCCTGCAGTCCAATCCTCTTGAGAATGGTCTGCATCTCGCTTTCCTTGATCGGCATCGGTTCCCTTGCGGTCCCGAGAAAATGTGTCACGTTTTCAGTATTCTTCACCAGCGCCCAGGTTTCATCCGTAAGCACCATCTCAATGAATACGTAACCTGGAAAAACTTTATGTTTGACAGCGGTCCTGGAACCCTTAACAACTTCCAGGTGTTCTTCCTGGGGCACAATAATCCGGAAAATCTTATCCTTGTACCCGCGCGTCCTGGCCTGGTGCTCGATGGAGCTCTTGACCTTCTGTTCGCATCCCGACTTAGTATGTGCTACGTACCATGCCATAAATTTCAGTTCTTCCCAGCGAGGATTAACCGACACTAAAAAATTTATTTATTCATCACCTTCCGGTACAGGCGTGGTTTCTCCAACGCCATTCACTTCATCAAGCCCGGTAGTCATGTCCACTGCACCGAGCGGCGTGGATGGGATCACATCCGGTGAATATGGTGCCGGCTGTGCGGTGGTGGGATCCTGGAGTTTGAAAAGCCTCTGAGTTACCTTGGCCATTCCGGCAGATGCAAGTCCCATGAATGCGGAAAGGAAAAGAATCACTATTACAGTCACCCATGTCGACTTCCAGGTGTCGTCTCTCGACGGCCAGTTAATTTTCTTAGCCTCGATCTGGACTTCAGTGAAGAAAGCCTTCAGGCGATCCCATGCATTAGGGACATCGTCCTTTTTACTTAGCTTCGGAGCTTTTTTCTGGCGTGCCTCGTGCTCTTCAGCAGGCGGAGGAACAGCTACCGCTTTTTCAACGGTTTCCTCAGCGGTTTCTTCCCCAACGTCGATCAGGGGTTCCTGAGGTTGCCCATCGGCCCTGAGCTTCGCACGCTTACGTCTTTGAGCTCGTTTCTTATTGCTTTTTGATCTCTTGCCCATCTGGTCTGTCCAAATGTTTTGTTTCTGCTTCTAAAAACCGAGGTCCTTTTATTCCTGGATTCTATCGACCACGCCGGCGCCGACTGTGCGGCCGCCCTCACGGATCGCGAACCGGAGTCCTTCCTCCATCGCGATCGGCGTTATTAATTCAACTTCCATCTTCACATCGTCGCCGGGCATGACCATCTCGATACCCTCAGGCAAAACCACCGTCCCGGTCACGTCCGTCGTACGGAAATAAAACTGCGGACGGTAGCCCTTGAAGAACGGCGTGTGCCGTCCGCCCTCTTCCTTTTTCAATATATATACACTCGCCGTAAATTTCGTGTGCGGTAATACCGACTTCGGCTTGCAGACCACCTGCCCGCGCTCAACTTCCTGGCGCTCGACGCCGCGGAGAAGAACGCCGATGTTGTCGCCGGCCTCGCCGCGATCGAGTATCTTCCGGAACATCTCGACCCCGGTTACAACCGTCTCGCGGGTCTCCCGTCCAAGTCCGATGATCTCAACTTTGTCCCCGGTCACGACAACTCCACGCTCGACACGGCCGGTCGCAACTGTCCCGCGGCCCGTGATCGTGAATACGTCCTCCACCGGGAGCAGGAACGGCTTGTCGATATCACGCACCGGCATCGGGATGAAACTGTCGCACGCTTCCATCAGTTCGTGCACCGATTTGTAGACGGGATCCAACGGGTCCGTGCTGTCGCTTTCCATCATGTCCAGCGCGCAACCGCGTATGATCGGCGTCTCGTCGCCGGGAAATTCGTACTTGTCCAGAAGCTCTCGAATCTCGAGCTCGACAAGATCCAATAATTCCTCATCGTCAACCTGGTCGATTTTGTTCATGTAAACCACGATCGACGGTACGTTCACCTGGCGCGCAAGAAGTATGTGCTCGCGGGTCTGCGGCATCGGCCCGTCCGGCGCCGACACAACCAGGATGGTCCCGTCCATCTGCGCCGCGCCCGTGATCATGTTTTTGATATAGTCGGCGTGTCCGGGGCAGTCCACGTGCGCGTAATGCCGCAGCGGAGATTCGTACTCCACGTGCGCCGTGTTGATCGTGATTCCGCGCTCTTTTTCCTCGGGAGCCTTGTCGATCTCATCGAACGACACAAAATCGGCCTGGCCCTGCATCGCCAGAACCTTCGTGATCGATGTCGTCAACGTGGTCTTGCCGTGATCGATATGTCCGATCGTCCCGATGTTTACATGCGGCTTCGTTCTCTCAAATTTTTTCTTAGCCATCGCCCTTGGCTCTCCTTCAACACAAGTTTTCTTTTTTTTATATCGTGTTGAAACTTTCAGCTTTTATTTTTCAAACGTGATTGCGACGCATTATTTTCCAGTTTTCACCTTTTCGAGCTGACTGATCTCAGCCATCACATCATCGTAGAACGGGATGATTGTCCTCGCCAGATTTTCAGGCACCGGACGGTATTCCGCGAATTCGGCCACTGAGCTTGCTCTTCCCTGGGAATTTGATCTCAGGTGAGTGGCATAACCGAACAACTGTCTCAGGGGGACTCTTGCCACTATGTTAACAATACCGTCGCCCCTGGTTTCGATACGCCCGATCAGCCCCTGCCGACTGCTCAAATCGCCATTGATAGACCCAAGATACACCTCAGGCGTCTCTATATCCACTTTCATTACCGGTTCCAGAAGGACCGGATGGGCAAGTTTGCAGACTTTCTCAACGGTTCTCGAACTCGCGATCTCAAACGCGAGATCGCTTGAATCAACCGGATGAAAACTCCCGTCCACAAGAACAACTTTCAAGTCAATCACTGGATATCCGGCAAGGATTCCACTCTGAAGCTTGTTTCGTACCCCTTTTTCGATGGCTTTGTGAAATTCCTTCGGAACCTTGTCGCCACCGACTCGCGATTCAAATTCTATTCCGGACCCGGGTTTCAGGGGCTCGACCCGGAACACGACTTCAGCATACATTCCTCGACCGCCGGTCTGGTGAGCGTATTTTTCTCCCATTCTGACCTTCGCGGTTATGGTCTCCTTGTAGGCAACCTGTGGGTTCCCGACCTGGGCTTCCACGTTGAATTCTCTCAACAGCCGGTCAACAATGATATCAAGATGCAATTCCCCCATGCCGCTTATTACTGTCTGGCCTGTTTCCTCGTGAATGGCGGACTTGAAAGTCGGGTCCTCATCAGCGAGTTTCCGTAAGGATGAATGGAGCTTCTCGCTTTCCGCCTGACTTTTGGGTTCGATAGCAATAGTAATTACCGGCTCGGGAAGGTACATGCTCTCAAGCGCTATCTGGTCCTTTAGATCGCAGAGGGTATCCCCTGTTGTCGTTAGTTTCAGCCCGACAAAAGCCGCGAGTTCTCCTGCCCTGATAAAGTCTACAGGATCACGCTTATTAGCGTGCATAATCAGGATATTATTTACCCTTTCACGCTTTTTAAGCCTGGGATTCATCGCAACCTTACCCTTCAGCAGGGTTCCCGAGTAAACCCGAACATAGACAAGCCGTCCAACGTGCGGATCTGTCGCAACCTTGAATGCGAGTGCCGCAAACGGTGCGTCCGGATCCGCTTCACGGGTTTCGGGTTTCTCTGTGTGCGGATGAATTCCCTCGACTGGCGGGACATCCAGCGGGCTCGGACAGTAATCCACGACCGCATCAAGAAGGGCCTGGATTCCCTTGTTCCTGAACGCGCTTCCGCAGAGGACGGGCGTGAACACCCCATCAATGGTTCCCTTACGGATCGCTGCCTTGAGCGTCACTTCCTGAACCTCGCCATCGAAAAACTCCTTCATTAAATCCTCGGAGATTTCGCTGACACGGTCGATCAGTTTTTCGCGCCATTCCTCAGCCACGTCAATCAGGTCTGGGGGAATCGGTCCCTTTTCGATCTCAAGTCCAGCAGTATCGACCCAGCGATGAGCTTCCATCCCGATAAGGTCGATTACCCCCTCGAAATTCACTTCGCTTCCGATCGGAAGCTGAATTACGAGTGGTTTTCCGTGCAGGCGTTCGGTAATTTCATCGATAACGCCGAAGAAATTCGCTCCGACCCGGTCCATTTTATTTACGAAACAGAGCCGGGGAACGTTGTACCGGTCGGCCTGACGCCAGACAGTCTCGCTCTGAGACTGAACACATCCAACTGCGCAGAAAACCGCGATAACACTGTCAAGCACCCTCATCGACCGCTCGACCTCCATCGTGAAATCGACGTGGCCGGGTGTGTCGATGATATTTATACGGTACTTGTTCCACTCGCAGTAGGTGACAGCGGACGTGATTGTGATCCCGCGCTCACGTTCCTGGACCATCCAGTCAGTGGTTGTAGTGCCCTCATGAACCTCGCCCACCTTATGTATCCTGCGCGAATAAAACAGGATACGCTCAGTGACCGTGGTTTTTCCAGCATCTACATGCGCCGCAATGCCAATGTTCCGAATCCTCGATAGATCGAATTTCATTTCGCACCTCCGACAAGTCACTGACGCCCCGTAGCGGGGCAATCATCGGTGACTTTATCCTTAGGTGCAGTGATCATATCCAGGTTTCCCCCACATGATATATAAAACAAAAAATTAAGCTCTCTTTAATCCCACTGTGGTTTACACCCTGTAATGTGCAAACGCCCTGTTGGCTTCCGCCATCCTGTGGGTATCATCTTTTTTCTTTACACTCTGACCGGTTCCAGATGCGGCGTCGATAAGCTCGAATGCCAGTTTTTCGCGCATCGGACGTCCCTTTCTCGAACGTGCATACTGAATAAGCCAACGCATCGCATGTTCCATCTGCTTGTGAGCCTTGATATCGATCGGAATCTGGTACGTCGATCCACCAACTCGCCGGCTCTTGACCTGTACATGGGGCCTTGCGTTTTCGAGCGCTTTCTTGAAGACCTCGAATCCATCTTCACCGGTTTTTTCCTTAATGATTTCCATAGCGCCGTAGAAAATACTCTCTGCGATCGATTTCTTCCCACGCCACATCAGCTTATTGATAAAACGTGTGGTGTTCTTGTCGTTGTAAACCGAATCGGGAATGATAATCCGTTTTGTTGGTTTTTTTCCTCTCATGGCTTATCTTTAATCTTCGATCCCTTGTTTTCCTTGACAGATTTGGAAAAAATCTTCTATAAAAAAAAACCGGTTGTTAAATTTAAAACCGGGCCGCGTAGACAAGCGCAATTTGCGCTCATGGCGAATCGTGGTTGGCATGCGGCCCCGGCTTTTGCGGGGATCTGCCCCTGCGACCCTTTATCGTTAATTATAGTTGAAGTCTATTCCTTAGATATATATTCTCCTAACTCTTAGGACGCTTGGTCCCGTATTTACTTCTCGACCGTTTCCTTCCTTCAACACCGGCAGTATCCAGGGTCCCTCTTAATATATGGTATCGAACTCCACCGAGGTCTTTCACTCGACCGCCCCGGATAAGGACCACCGAGTGCTCCTGGAGATTGTGCCCGATCCCTGGAATGTAGGCCGTAACCTCTATTCCATTAGTAAGGCGAACACGTGCGACCTTTCTCAATGCCGAGTTCGGTTTTTTCGGCGTAACGGTCCAGACACGAGTGCATACTCCGCGTTTCTGCGGATTCGCTTTAAGGGCGGGCGCTTTATTTTTCTTGACAATCTTTTTGCGCCCAAATCGTACCAACTGATTAATAGTAGGCATATAGCAACCATGTCACGCCCAAAAAGGCGCAAGGTGTGATTCTAACACACTGAGATAGTATGTCAAGGCTAAGAGAATAAAAGCATTGAAAATTAGGGCAAAAATCCAGGTTAATGGATATTCAGGTGTATTTTCGGGGGCAAAATGGCTTTTTTGCACTAATAACTGCTTTTGCGATGGCAATACAGAATAATATTATCTATGCGAATAATTTAGTTTATGTATAGGGTTGACAAACCCACACAATTACAGTATATTGTAAACAAGACTAGATGTTGAAATGGTGTGATTGAAATGAGTCTTGGTGAGCGAATTAAACAAGCCCGAAATTTATTGGGATATAACATGCGAGATTTGGCTCGCAAGGTCGGTGTTTCTCACAATGCAATCTCCAAATATGAGCGGGGAGAGATGACCCCGAGTAGTGGAATATTAATACAATTAGCAACTGCTTTAGAGGTTCAAGTGGATTATTTTTTCCGCCAGGTAAAAGTTAACCTTGGTAAGCCCCAGTTTCGCTCTAAAATCGAGTCAAAAGAAGAAGAAAAACGGCTGTTAGCTAAAATTACCAATTGGCTGGAACGTTATTTAGAGGTTGAGGAAATATTTTCCTCCGAGATAGACCCAAATTTTCAGTTTCCAACCGGATTTCCTCAAAGGATATCGCAAATCGAAGATGTAGAAGACGCTGCAGGAGCCTTGAGGGAAGTTTGGAGCCTGGGATCAGATCCAATCGACAATTTGGTTGAGTTATTAGAAGAAAAAGGGTTTAACATTTTCCTGGATGAAAGTAATTCTAACTATGATGCTTGTTTGATCCCATTTAATGATAATGACTATATATTTTCTGTAAATCTACGATTTCCTGGAGATCGTCAACGTTTAAGCCTGGCTCATGAATTGGGTCACTTATTGCTCAAAATACCCGACACTATCGACTCTGAACAAGCTGCTAACCGATTCGGTGCAGCATTACTGGTTCCTAAATCAACCGCAATTTCTCAACTTGGGAAAAAACGTAAAAGGCTAAGCTTGCAGGAGTTATACTTACTGAAACATAAATATGGATTAAGTATGCAGGCATGGATTAGAAGGGCGGGAGAGTTGGGTATTATTTCCAATTCTCACCAAAAGACACTACTGAAAGAGTTTAAAGATAATGGTTGGAGAGAAATTGAACCTGGAGACCAGTATCAACAGGAAAAACCGCATAGGATGGAGAGATTGGTTTACAAAGCCCTTGCTGAGGACTTAGTCTCTGAATCCAAGGCTTCCGATTTGTTAGGAAAAGAAGTAAGCTATGCTTTAATTGACTAGTCAAATGGAAGCCCAAGTTTCTCAAATTGTGACTGATACTTGTTTCTGGAAAGACTTAGATGCAGGCGAGATTATATTTAAACCATTTGAGTTACATTTCAATTGGGCTGTTACTAATTATATTGCTAATGAATTAACGAAGTGGTTACCAAAATTCGTTGATAATCTATATACTAAAGGCCTTTTAAAATTGGATATGGATGGTGTTCTGGTTAATAAGATCTTTATACTAAATGAAAAACAATATCAGCTTCGAGGGAGAAAACGGTTATCACCTGCGGATCTATCATGCCTTGTCATCGCAGAATCAGCTAGAATAACCCTTGTAACCTCAGAAAAGGAACTTACATATAGAGCTAGAAAACTTGGAATTAATGTCCGTGGAACATTATGGGTACTCGATCAAATGGTCGAAGTCGAAAATGTTCTAGAGCCTTCCAGTGGTGTTCGTGCAATTAAAATGATGCTGGAGGAAAAAAGACGACTCCCGAAGGCAGAATGTAAAAGAAGAATAAAAAAATGGTCGAATTAGTCCCCCTTCATTTTCATGTATAATCATCCGCACCTTAGGCAATGCTTTGAAAATCGGAATTATTACATCATGGATGAGGCTTGGATGGGGAGTCGATCTTACCCTCCACCTGACCGCAAGCGCGCTGACATCGCTCGGCCACGAGATACGCCTGTATGCCGGTAATCATGACGGGTCCTTCGCGAATGCGCCATACGAGCTGATCCATAAACCGGTCGTGCCCCACAGGCTTTTCCCGCGATTCGAATGGCGCGCCCGTCGCTATATCAGCTATTTCAACGAGGAACCGAATGAGGTTTACCTGATCGCCACGCAACCGTACTTTTACTATCCCTGGTTCCTCGATGCCCCATGTGTGAATTATGAATTCGGGATTGTTCCCACGACCGGGTTCTCGTGGCGAAAAAAAATGCTTTGGAGCTACATGCGATTCACCCAGTTCCATATGTACCATCCCGGGGCGAAAGCACTTGTGTCGAACTCGAATTTCACAAAAAGCGCCCTGCCTTGGCATGTAAAACGAAAAACACGGGCTATTTACCACGGCGTCGAACACTACGACCCGCATCATCCCGATCACAACAAGCTGTTCCCGTCACCACTTCTGACTCCTCATCCAACCGATCCGTCGAAACCGACAGAAGTACCCGTCGATCGAAGGACAAACGAGGAACTCAGGGAAGAATTTCGAAGCCAGCATGGATTCGGCGATGATGACATCGTCTGCCTGTATGTCGGACGGATAAATCCTGTAGACCAGCCGTATAAGGGGACGCAAGAACTTTTCGAGCTGGCGCCGGGTTTGGTAACCGAATTTCCCAACATGAAATGGATCATGGTCGGGCTGGGGACCGAAAAGGACGGGGATTTATGCAGAAATGCCGGGATAATTCCGCTGTTAAACCATCCCGACTGGAAAATGCGCCAGGTTTTCGTTGGATGCGACATTTATGTAACAGCCAGTAAATGGGAGGGATTCAACCTTCCCATACTCGAAGCCCAGTATTTCGGAAAACCCGTGCTTGGATACCGCCTGGCTGCTCATCCGGAGGTAGTAAACGATGGCATTTCAGGTTTTTTGGTAAAGGATAAACAGGAATTCAGGCTGAAACTGCGAGAGCTCCTGAGGGATCGTGGCCTTCGAAAAAATATGGGCGAAGCGGGTATGGAATGGGCGACCCAATTCAATTGGATGAACTGCGCGAGGGGATTTGAGGAGTTGTTTGGGGAGGTTGTGGGGTAGATTTGTAGCGAATTTCACCCACAGCAAAAGCGAAGTGCAGAAAGTGGACGACATCTGGGAGAGCTAGACTGTTCGATTGCCAAGTACAAGGCTTGACGGGATCTCATGAGCTATGCTAGTATCTCTAAATACCTAAGCATTTGTTTACTGAAGTCAACAAATGATAATCTATATCACAGGCCAAACTGGTGTTGAGAAAAGTACTGTCGTCACCAGCCTTGCTAAGTCGATCCTTAAAAAGGAGGGTATTGAAACTCCGTTAGACCATTCATCTGCTAAGCAGGTTGTCAGGGTATTTGATATTGAAGACAGGATCCAGAATGAAATGAATGCTCTAAGCATTAAGCCATTTCTAGATACTTTGTCAAATTTCATGCGTGAATCAATTTGGCGAAAAGCTGTTGAATCTGTAGTTTCTGAGGCGCAGACTTTGCTTCAATCTGAGTATCCACCGCAACATATAATATTGTCCTTTCACGCTGTCTTTTATCGTGACCATAAATTTCTTAACTGCATTAAACCCACTTTGTTTAATAAATTAAGACCTGATATTATAATCATACTGATTGATGATTGCCAAAATATTGCCTTTAGGGTAAAGGAAAAGAGAGAGCAACTTGGAATTCCTACTCGAACTGGGAAGATTAGTTTGGGTGAAATTTTAGCTTGGCGATCAGCGGAGATTATGGTTGGTAATATCATTTCAAAATTATTTACCCCTGAACCCAAATGCTATGTTTTCCCTGTGAAGCATCCAGTCACGACGTTGCACGGCCTTACTCTGGAAATGGGCCAAAAGCTGATATGTTATGCTTCTTATCCAATGACTAATGTCCGAAACGATGCGGGAAATATGGGGGAAATCAGAAGTTTCTTAGATTACATGGAGGATAATTTCATTGTCTTCAATCCTGGAACGATCGATGAATTCAGAGGACAAAACAAAGAAGCAATAGAGTTGCCATTGAATAAACCCATGGTTGCTCTTACTGAGAATCATTTTTCAGATTATTTCGATGAGCTATCGAGAATAGAAGATGTTATTATCTACCACATTGAAGATAGAGACTATACGCTAGTTAGGCAAGCTGAAATTGTTGTTGCGTACAGGCCATTCTGGAACGGGGAGATCTCCGATGGGGTTGAGAAAGAGATTGGTCATGCACTCACAGAAGGAAGAGAGGTCTATGTTTTTTCGCCTGAAGAAGATAATACTTTGGTAGAAAAGAAAGTTTTCAAGATCGTCGAGAAAGCAGTGGTTTTCAGGAATCTTGATGAGTTGAAATTAAAGTTACAATCCTTGCAAAGGAAGAAATGCAATTAGCCATGATCAAGGAGGACAATATGAATAAGGAGCTCTGCATTCTTTTTGCTGGAACTATCGAAGAGAAGGATACTATTCTCAAGGAGATGAGTAGTGTTATTGATAGTATCGAAACGATGTGGATAGAGAGCAAACACAATAGTGAGCCGTTGTTGATGAGCCGATATGGCTTATTTAAAGAGAATGATATTGGAATTTTTGTACATATATTTAAAAGCCATCACGATTACATTTTCAATAGCGGGTGTCGGTGATACTCTGAGTGAGGCACAAAGGTGAACGTCCTTGTCTCCGGTCTCCGTTGAGCCGGGTGCTGCCCACAACGGGAGCGAAAGCGTAGAATATGGGAGTGACATTAAAATGACGGAAATGATTCCAGCACTAACCATTGAACTTAACGTCAACCCATCTCATTCAGGATTTTTTGAATCTGTTGGTCCAAATCGGGAAGTTTATTCTTGATGATATCCCAGATAACGTCCAGGTCAATCCCGAAATACTCGTGGATCAGGACATCCCTTAAACCGGTAATTTTCCGCCAGGGAACTTCCGGATGCCTGACCCGGATATCGTGGGGGATTTTCTTCGCTGCTTCTCCTATTATTTCCAGGTCCCTGATAACAGCATTAAATGTCTTTCGATCAGCGCCAAACTCCTCCTGCGTGAAGCCCTCGGTCCATTCGAGAATTCTGCGAGCTGAGTCTGTCATGTCCCTGAGATATATCTTAAAGTTGCGGGACATAAACCGTCTCCTTCAGGATTTCAGCGCGCAACTCAGGGCGGATGGCATTAGTGGTAACCAGATCGATATGACAGTCGAAGAGATCCTCAAGAAAAAATTTCAAGTCCATGTAAGCATCGAAAGACTTGTATTCAAACTCCACGAGGAAATCAAGGTCGCTTGATTCCCCTTGCTCTCCTCTGGCGCAGGACCCGAACAATCCCAGGCGTTTCACACCGAATTTGCGGATTGCTTCGATATTCCGCTCAATTGTTTCAAATATGTAATCTCGCGTTTTTATCATGATAAATCCTTATTATTATAGCAGATACAGCGCTAACCACTACAAGCTTGAAAAAATAACCAGGTAACTAAAAGGTGAAGCGGTTAGGTTAAGTTATGTGCTTAGCGGACATCTACGTAAAAAACTCCGCTTGTGACTGGCACTCATTATTCTTAATCTAACCAAGCCCAGTTTCATGTATAATCACCACAAACCGCAATGAACATCGGAATCATCACATCATGGATGCGGCTTGGGTGGAGGGTTGACCTTTCTCTTCACTTGACAGCAAGCACCCTGAAGGCTCTGAGACACGAAATCGATGGGTAGTGAGGGAAAGACGTGGACATCCAGGTTTAACTGGATTAATACCGCAAATGGATTGATTGAATTATTTGAGTCGGTTACGCAGGATCTCTAAAAATGATTATCCAAAAGCGGCCTGATTAGATTCGCAACATGAACCATTGCTCGACGTATGCACATCATCTTCTGTTTCGCCGGCGCCATGCGGATCATCTTCCATCGCACCATGGTCGTGAGGATCCGCTGCCGCTTCTTCAAAATAAGCCCGGAATGCGGTTTCGTGATCCGGGTTGGCAAATATCAATTCAGATTCCCCCATCAGTCTCATCAGCCAGGAATCGAAACTTGCCTGGGCCTGAGTTGATCCTGGTTCTACAGAGAATTTATCTGCGATAGCCAGTTCCAGCGAATCTCCAAGCAGTTCGCCCTCCCACATGGTTTTCATTCTTTCAATGGTAACACCGTTTTCTCTAAGAAATTCCAGCGCAGCTTCCTCAGATTCAAACTGCGAGAACCACTCCTCCTCCTTGGCGGCCAACTCTTCAGGATCGGCCACAGCATTGAGTTCCTGAACTGCAATTTCGTAGACCAGTTCATATGCACCCGAAACAAGCGCGAGAGTGAACGCTTCATCATCACCGGTCCCGCCGGATCCATGAGATGAATCATCCTGCATAAAAGTTGCCGCGGTAAAATCGATCCAGCCCTGCCCAACCCAGTTATCACCGAGGGTTATTACCGGTTCACCCGACTTGATATCAGGTGCACTCTGCCCGTGCATCATTTCCACGCCTTCCTGGTTGGCAGGCGGATTTGCCATGTGTGCCGGACCATCAGCGGGTCCTGACGGTCTGTTGGATATGATATAAACCGCGGCAACACAGACTATTATTATGATTACTATGTCTCGAATAGCTTTTGATTTATTCATTTTTTTTAACCTCTTGACTCATGTTACAATTTCTAAAATACAGCGGCAGATTATATCACAGGATTCGCTGGATTATTCTGGCATCGGAATTAGGGAATTCATTCCGCCTTACTTTCAGCCTGCCCATTAATAATTGTTTCAATCAATTCAGGAAAATCTCTCCAGTTACCACCGACTGTAAATTTCGTTCTGTCTCCTGTCGAAGCTGTAAGTACGACTCGTCCCTGACGGAAGGGCCAGTAAAGTCCAACTGTCAACCCGATTATCAGGAAAAAACCACCGAAATAGACAATCGGCACGCCCGGGTCATAGACAAAACTAAGTCCGGTCATTTCTGAAACATTAACAAGTGAAATCACAATACCATCGATTGTCACCGGTTCATGAATTGTGAGATAGCCAAGAGTTTCTGCTGAACTCCCGCCCATCGGGGACTGATAATAACTGACAAGCCTGATCCTGTGAGGAATTTCTGTCTGTGTTCCATCCTCCGCTTCCCAGATACCTCCAACGATGTCCGAAAGCTGTACAACGAACATTGCTTCCATACCGGGAAGTCTGAATGGCTGATTGAGCCATGACTCGACCAGTTCTGTCCGACCATCGGGAAGTGTTACGGAAATCGCGATCCTTGAATTTACCGAACTCTGGTAGTACCCGATCCCCTTGTAGCGGAGAGGGTAGTTAACTTCCACCTTACGATCCATGTGGACGGTCGCGTCCGAGTATTCCGTTAAATCCTCTCCGGGAGTGAGGATTTTCAGGTGGCTGATATAATCCGACGGCTGGCCCATATATTCAGTTGGAAAACCGCTCACCGGATCTAACTCACCGAAATCCCTCTCCCTGTAAATATTTACATAATCCACAAGGTATATTATTTCTTCGTGGACAGGATCGAAATACTCTCCGGTCATACGAGCTGATTCATATTCTAAATAATCATCACCAAGGACTTCCGTTTGCCCCTCTTCGATCCATAAATGTCCATCATATCCCAAAAACCTTTCATCCCCGATGATCCCACCGATAATAATTATCAACCATGCGGAATGGAAGGCGACAGATACCCAATGGCGGAAAGCGTTTTTCCTGATAAGGAACCAGATATTTTTTCCTTCTTCTGACTCAGTG
>DAOVJF010000037.1 GCA_030673355.1 Planctomycetota bacterium
AATCCTCGAAACCGCACTCAAAACTACCCTCTGAATAAGGAGGCGGGGTCCGCCAGTTAACCCTTTGACCATCGGGGAAAAATCCTGAAAGCCTGATAACATCCAATCCTTGCACCCCCTCTGCACCATAGCACCCGAGAATATATCGCTGTCTAGGTCCCCCCACCTGGCAGGTATTCGGTATCGAAGCTGTCATTAAATGACGAGCCCCCATAATTGTATCCGGAGCCGCTTTATAAAAGAAATTCCCGGGCCAGAACCTGTACACAACCTCCGGGTCGGCAGTCATAAAATCTGGCCGATGTCCGCCAAACAGGTAATACATGTTGGTATTCCTGTCTATAAATTCATCCTGTACATTCATCCAGTCGCCACGGTCAAGCGTTCTGCGTGTTTCAATTTCTGTCCAGTTGAAAGCCCCCGGATGAATTGCGCCTTTAAAAAAATTCATGTCATCAAGGCCCATTCCCATAACATTGCCCGAGTAACCGAACCTTGGATCGCCCGCGCCTTCTGTGGACAATCCCTCAAGTGAGGTCCTGAAAATCACACTGCCGCCATCGTCCACAAAAGGATTTGCAGGATACGAAGAAAGGTATTCGAACTCAATCAGAGCATCGAAAACTTTATCATTCCCTGCGACCAGATCCCCCCGCATGTCGATATCGTTCACCCCATCCCAATTGTCGTGCCAGTTAAGCCAGCCGGACCGGTCACCGCCAAGGAGAAACCATGGATAGGTGTCATTGTCGGTCATGTACCGTTCAACGGCGACCTGGATTTCATGGAGGTTCGAACGGGTCTCGCTTTCCTTAACGCTATCGGTTGCCCTGAGGTAACCCGGCATTATAAAAATCAGTATGAAAAGGACAAGCGATCCGGTTGTGAGCACTTCAATCAAAGTGAATCCCGATTGGGAAAAATGTATGGATCTCATAAAGCACAACCCCTCATTTCCACTGGTATCTGAGACCAATCCTGTTAAATAAAAATTGATTGGACATATTTTTAGAATTTATGGCCGATCTCAGCGTGTCCCCGATTCGCGATGCTGGAGCTCCGCGGTCCTAAAAGAAGTTTTATTTACTAAAATTGGTCTGAATGAACAAAAAATCATATGTGTTTTGAGACAAACTACCAAAATAATCAGTTCTAACACAAACTTGATATCAAAACCTTCGCGGATGTCAAATCCAGTATAACCGGATAAAAAAAGCGCTCCCCGGAGGGAACGCGGTAAATGTCAGTGGACAAGTAACAGTTAATTCAGGAAAAAAAACTTTTGTCTTGCTCAGCTAAGCCTTAAATAAGTGAATAATAAAAATCATGACAGATTTAAAACTTGGCTTAACCTCGCCACTCGGTGAACTTTGCGGAATCGGATCCGCTGGTGAGTACAAGGATCACACCATCACGGTATCCATCAGGAGCGCCGAACAACCATGCCTTCGTTCCAGACTGGTAATAAGGGAACTGCGGCATAAGTCCGCGTTCGCCGCCACCGTAGACCTCCGGATTCGCGTACATAACTTCAATCTCCGGAAAATCCGGATGGCTGGTTCCTGAGGTTGGATCCTGATGGTTGGTATAGGTTTCACCTTGGATCATGCCATCGATTGCGCCACCTACTGTAGAAGCAGCGGCACCTTCTTCGGTCGTCAATCGAATAACATCCATACCGTCCGTTCGTGGTGAACCATAACCACCAAGCATGTACTTATTGACGCGCATGTAGGGCCAACCCCAAATATCCTCGTACGTTTCACCCTCGACATTTAATGGGTTCGCGATAAAGAAATCTCCACCGCATCGATAGAAAAACTGCCCGGGCCAGAAAGCCTTGATGGCCTGGCCTTCAAGATCGCTCTGTCCGAGGGTTTCTCTCGACCACTGCGGCAGTCCGCCCATGCAGTAGAACGTGTTAGGACTGCGATCGTTTCGAACACCAATATAGCGATCATCTCTATTCCACATGGTCCATTCCAGCCGGGATGGCTCTGTTGTACCAGGACCACCATCTCCCCGGCTGAAGAGAAACCGTGGGTCGTCCAGGCAGTTACCCATGACCTCACCAGTCCAGCCGAAGCGGATATCACCAGCACCGTAAAAAAGGCTTGCGCCTGTCCATGGGATGATTGATGTGATACCTTCACCAGGGTCGATAAAGGGGTTGTCCGGATAACTGTAAACATAGGCGAAATGGATTAATGGATCGCGGGTGGGTTCTTCACCATCATTGTTGTCGCCACCAGCCGGATTAGTAATTGCGCGACAGCCAGACCGGATATCCCAACCACGGGTGTCGCCACCGAGAATGTAATTGGGATAGGCGCCTGAATGGTCTGTCGCATATCGCTCGAGAGAAATTTGAATCGTGTGGCAGTTAGCCTTGACTTCCGCTTCTTTCGCCTTGTCCTTGGCCTTAATATAGTTCGGGAGGGCAATAGCTGCCAGGATCCCGATAATGGTAATGACGACAAGAAGCTCGATCAGGGTAAAGCCACGTTCTTGTGAATGCTTCATCATATCACTTCCGTTTGCTGATTTTTGTACCTGTCCACTAACAGGTAATAACAGATTTACATATCGACCTTAATTTTTTTTACTTGACATAAGCCGTTACTTCTGAACCGTTATCCAGTACAAGTATGACGCCATCGGGGATTCCATCAGGCGCACCATAGATGAAAGAGTCATAATGATCTTCACTCTTGTCATACGGATACCACGGCCCATTCCATTCGTCTCCGCCTCCGAATACTTCAGGAAGCCCGCCATCGTCGCCAAATCCACCCATGAATGCATCATAACCAAGATAGAAGCAGTCGAATTCAAATGGCGGAGGGCATCGCCAGAACAGGTCGGCTCCTTCAGGATCCCACCAGATTGTGCGGATAACATCCATGCCAATAGTTCCTCCGGCACCGTATCCACCAATGATGTACCTGTTGAAGTGACCACCGATATTGGTATTCGGGACCGGGATTGTAAATCCCTGTCGACTGATAACCTGGTCGGTCGTGCCCTTGTAGAAAAAGTTACCGGGCCAAGCCGTGAAGACTATCTCGTCTCCAATTGTATCATAGCACGGGGTCCCCGGCTGCATTCGGAATCCTCCGAACACATAATACATCCTGGTGTCGATGCATCCTCCGCTCTGGAAAGCGGGAGGCACATTCATGTACGATCCAAGGTCTAGTGTACGGCGAGTTTCGACCTCGCTCCAGAAGAACGGACCTATACCGGCCGTGGCTCCCCTGAAGTGGTTCATGTCATCGAGCCCTTGCCCCATGACATTACCTTTGTAACCGAACCTTGGGTCTCCCTGGCCCTGCTCATCTCCACCTATGGCACTGGTCTGGCGAATGATGATCTGTCCATCGCCGACAAACGGGTTGCCGGGATAACTGGTGATGTAATCGTACTCAATCAGCGGGTCCTGGACGCGATCGTTTGATGCTATCCGGTTGTTGGACATGCCGATGTTGTTCTCACCGTCATGCTGGTTATGCCAGTTAAGCCATCCGTCAATGTCACCACCGAGAAGGAAATGAGGGTACTCGCTATTGTCGGTTATGTACCGCTCAAGGGCTATCTGGATCGTGTGGCAGTTAGCCTTTACTTCGGCTTCCTTAGCCTTGTTTTTCGCCTTGATGTAGTTTGGCAAAGCGATTGCTGCAAGGATTCCGATGATTGTGATAACTACTAACAGCTCGATCAGAGTGAAACCTCTCTCTCTGATTTTCATGTGTTAACCTCGCTTCCTCCACACTTCAGTATGGAGTTTATGATATGTATGATAATATAAAACGTTTCCCACTTTAATAAACCCGCCGGACATCGATGAATCGTTACGTCCAGCCTTTTTCAAATTGTGGTATTCTGGTGATTGAGAAGCGTGCGGAATTCATTACTACTCAAATTGTAACTGAATACTCAATCAGAGTATACCACAAACCTTCATCAGGTCAACTGGCCCGAGAAGATAAGTCCAAATCCATACAACCCGGTTAAAGGTTAATAGTAAAGATAACACACGAAATCCCGCCTGTCAAAGCAGATTTTACCCTTATTTAGAACTTGGTTTTGCATATCGACAGGTGCTCGATGGCCATATCCAGGTACTCGTCTTTGGGGGCCATATCGATATATCGCTCCCAGTACTGGCAGGCCTCGCTATACCTGTCTGTCTTCTCAAGGCTTAAAGCCAGGTTCATAAACGCTTTCGGGTTATCCCCGCCAAGCTCCAGCGCCATCTTGTAATTATAGACAGCATCATGGTAGTTATCGGCCTTGTAATGACATAGTCCGAGATTAATATATGCCTGGGCGTCCTTTGGATTGATCTCCAGGGCATCGTTATAACACCGGGCAGCATCCTTATATTGTTCCTGCTTTCGGTACACATTTCCCAGCCCGAAATGCCCATCCGCATTTTTCGGCTCATACTCGACAATCCGCTGGTAATAATTCCGTGCGTCCGGAAAATTGCCCATCTTGTAAAATGTCTGCGCCAGGTTGAGAATTGCCTTGGCAAAATCCGGCCGAATTTCGATTGCCTGCTTGAATTTCTCAATAGCACTGTCAGGTTCCTTCATTATGACAAGTACCTTGCCAAGGGCGTCAAATGCCGCATAATTCTCCGGATCATCGGCAATGAGGCTTTCCAGTAAGTCCCGTCCCTTCTCAAAATTCCTGTTCCGACATTCACCAAGGGCCTCTTTTAACCTTGTTTCGGCTTCGCTGGTATCGAGTGCCATATTAGTTTTCTCCTTGTATTTTTCAATCCAATATCTACATGGATATCTATTCCGGATGAAACGCTTCCTTGATATGTTCCTGCACCGCGAGACTGCCGTCTTCCGCTTCCCCGACGATTACTAAGTCGTACCTGAGATCAAACTCATCGGGAAGCATTTTCTCATTCTCAGTAATAAACGCCCTGCTGGCTTCAACCATCCGGGCCATCTGGATTTCTGAATAACCTTCTATCGCATTACCCGACCCCACTCGTGTTTTGACCTCGATAAATACAAGGACCGGGTCGAACATCGCGATTATATCCACTTCCCCGCTTCGTTTGCGATAATTGGTAGCTATTATCCTGTATCCACGCCCGGCGAGATAATCCCCGGCAACCTTTTCACCTGCCCGGCCAAGTGATTTCCGTCTCTGGGTTTCACTCGATTCATCTCGTGCCGGACCGGAATTCATACAATCCGCTCCCGGAAGATTCGGCTGGACATTGTACCTGGGTTTCCCGACTCAATCAAGCCCTCGAAAACTTCAGAACAGGGTGAGAATGACAACCTGTGCATCGATGTCAGCCCGAGCTCTTCAAGCGCCTTGAAATGAGCTTTAACGGCATAACCCTTGTGCCTCTGGAATCCGTACCCCGGGTAGTATCGGTCCAGTAAAACCATGTACCTGTCGCGCGTAACTTTCGCGATAATACTCCCGGCCATTATGCTTTTTGACTTCGTGTCTCCCTTGATTACCGCCACGGCATTGTCGAGACCCTTTGGGACATGGTCGCCATCAACCAGGACCAGGTCGGGTTTTTCTCCGAGCATTCGAACCGCCAGGTGCATCGCCTCCATGGCAGCCCACAAAATATTGATCTCATCTATTCTTCCCGGACCCGCCATGCCGATCCCGACATTCTTCGCCCCTCTAAAAATATCATCATAAAGAGCTTCCCGTCGTTCAGGGGTAAGTTTCTTCGAATCATCCAGCCCATCGATAGCTTCATCACCAAGGATCACCGCTGCTGCGCAGACCGGTCCCGCGAGAGCCCCCCTGCCCGCCTCATCGACTCCGGCGATCACAGAATATCCGTGTGCCTTGTAAAAAGCATCGGTTCCGGGTAATTCTCCCAGGCTTTTATCTGAGTTGAACAATTGATCTGGTTTGGTCCGGGATTCCATTTTATTTTCCCACGAAATAGCTCAATAAAGGCTCAATTATCATGCCCGATCAGGCCGATCCTCGACAGTGGCCAGAATATCATCTCGGCCCTGCCCTCGATGTTCCTTATCGGCACTGTGCCGATCACATGGCTGTCCTGTGAATTAGACCGGTTGTCTCCAAGCACGAAAACTTCTCCCGGAGGAACGGTAATCGGCCCGTAATGGCTGTAGTTCGGACGCCGTGTCCGGTAATTTTCGTACAATATTTCCCCGTTAATGTAAATCTCACCGTCATCTATTTCGACCGTATCCCCGGGAAGGCCTACAACTCTCTTTATGTAATCCTGAACTTCGATCGAACCCGGACCCGTCTCGCCGGATTCCGGGAGAGCGTCCCTGGCTTCTTCCATTGTCAGCCGGCCGGGCACACCACTCCGTGGAGGTTGAAAAACCCTGAAGATAATAACCTCGCCTCGAGCGGGAGCCCTTGTTCTGTAAACCAGCTTATTCGCGATAATCCTGTCCTGTTCGTGGAGTGTCGGTTCCATGCTGCCCGACGGAATCCAGAAAGTCTGGAAGAAAAAGATGCGGATAATTATCGCCACAAGGAACGCGTAAACAACGCTCTCCATCATTTCAGCGATTGCGTAACCTGACGGTGCCGGTACGAGAACCTCTGTTTTTGCCTCCCCAAGGTCGCACCTGATCTGAACCTCGATTGTACCGAAGTCTTTTCCGGGATTCAGCACGATCGGCAGTTCTCCAGAATCACCGATACCGAATTCTCCGGGTTGAAGCATAATTTCCCCGCTGTTTGTGCTGAATCCCGCAACTGTTAACTCGCCTGAGGATGCGGTTATGTGTACCGGACCGGTATCGCTGGTCGGTTCGCCCAGAAAATCAGTAAATTTTGCGGCAAGAGTGACAGGCTTATGTATACGGATATTTTCCGAACCGGTTACGATCACAAGTTCTGCACCGGATTTGAATGCGACCGGTTGCTGAGGGGAATTCATTGGTGTTACGTCAAAAGATTCCATCGGCTGTCAGCATTATACCCGGATTTATTTTTTGGTGACACTAATTTATTAATTAAAGGACCACCCATTCCAGGTGGCCCTTTTAATTTGCTGATCAAAAAATTAACTGCCGATCGATCCTTATGGTTTGGTTCGCATCCGCTGTTCCTTGATTCTCGCGGATTTACCGGCCCGGTCGCGAAGGTAATAAAGCTTGGACCGTCGTACCCGTCCACGCCTGACTACCTGAATTTTGTCTATTTTCTTTGAGTGTATAAAGAACGTCCGTTCTACACCTACACCCCATGATGTTTTCCTGACCGTGAATGTCCTGTCGGCGCCGCCGTGCTTTATGGCAGTTACGACCCCTTCAAAAATCTGGATCCGCTCCTTGCTGCCCTCGATAATTTTAACATGCACCTTGACCATATCGCCGGACCGAAAATCAGGAATGTCACTCTTGATGAACTGATCTGTTATCGCGGCAACTTTATCAAAGGCTGAGATTTTCTTCTTCTCAGGCTCCTCTTCGGTTACAGTTTCTTCAGGCGCTTCTTCTTCTTCAGCTTCCGTAGTTTCTTCCCCGGACGCTTTGATCTCATCCTCGGCATCCTCAGGGGCCTCTTCAGATGTTTCTTCTTCCACGGTATCCTCTACCGGCTCAGTAACCTCATCCGAAAATTCTTCCTTAACAGGCTCTTCTTCGGGTATACCATCAACTTTCGTTTCATTGTCAGCCATAATTTATACACTCCTTACTTATCTCTTACTGATGCGATCGACTCACACCTATTCTTCATCCTGCCCGTCAGATACCGGATCATTCAGTAAATCCGTTCGGAATCTCGATGTCATCTCGCGACGTTTCATCGACCTCCATGAATCGATCCTGGCGTGGTCCCCTGACATCAATACTTCGGGAACCTTCAGTCCCCGAAATTCCGGTGGACGCGTATACGCCGGGTGATCGAGCAAGCCGGAACTGAATGACTCGTGCTCCAGGGAATCCGGATTTCCAAGAGCGCCTTCTTGAAGCCTTGCGATTCCATCGACAATTGCCAGGGCGGGTATCTCACCGCCCGAAAGCACGAAATCCCCGAGGCTGACGGTTACCCATGGGTACAGGGTATATAACCGTTCGTCGAAACCCTCGTAATGACCGGACAGGACCAGGATACTTTCACGAGCCGGATCGAGTCCGGCCCAGTTTGCAAGCATCGCCTGGTTCATCCGTGCTCCCCTCGGACAGAGGATCAGCATTTTGGCCTCGAAACCTTCCAGCCGTCTCAGGTCCAGGACAGCCTCGATACACTTTACTAGCGGTTCCAGCATCAGGACCATACCCGGCCCGCCGCCGTAGGGCATATCGTCAACCTGGCGGTACTCACCTTCAGCCCAGTCGCGGATATCGTGACAGCGAACGGTAATCAGCCCTTTCTCGATGGTTTTTCCGACAATACTCGTTTTCAGAGGATTATCGAAAAATTCGGGAAACAGGGTAAGAATATCAATGTACAACGGTCTTCCTTTCACTTACAGGAGACCGGGGAGGGGATCCACAACCATCCGGCCGCCTTCGAGATCAATTTCGATTATTACATCGCTTATTGCCGGGAGAAGAATGCTCTTCTCACCGTTTCTGACCCCGTAGACATCATTAGCCCCGGTCTGGATCACCTCCTCGAGCACCCCGAGTGAATCGCCCGATTTTGTGATTACCTGGAGGCCGATCAGTTTCTCATTATCAATACGTGCTTCCTCCGTTACCGTCAGCTCACTTCCGGACAGACGAACGTACGTTCCACTGAGTTTCTCGGCCTCGGTCCGGTCCTTCACCTCGCGAAATTTCACGAGAACGTGTTTTTTATGGACGCGGACTTTTTCTATTGTATATGTCAGATCGGTTTTTTCGGACTGTGTAAGGATCAACTCATCCAGCCCCTTAAACCGCTCAGGTTCATCGTTCAGGCTCAGAATACGAACCTCGCCTTTTATACCAAAGGCCCCCATTATGAGGCCAATATCCATGTCAAACCCTCCGGTAAACCCCCTTTTGACTTGAAGAATCCTTATTCGGGATCTTTTCCGTTTACCAGCTCTATCGAAACGGATTGTCCATCATGCAAGGCAGCGGCACGGACTACAACGCGTAATGATTTAATAATCCGGCCTTTCTTTCCAATTACCTTGCCCATATCTTCGTCGTTAACCCTTATTTCGAGCACTGTCGTTCGTTCACCCTGTACTTCCGTTACTTGAACGTCTTCCGGATTATCAACAAGACGTTTTACTATAAACTCAAGTAGACTGGCGACGTTTTCTTTTGCGGGGGCATCTTCCTGCCCGTTGTTTTTTCCGCTATTTTTTTTGAATATGTTAAACAACTGGCATACCTCGCACTGTATTATTTATGTTTAAACGCTTCCAAAGAAGTTCACACTTCTGAAGACTCCGGTTCAGCGTTACCTGTTTCTTCCTGTATCTCGGTCCCGGTATCAGGCTCCACCTCTGGTAGTTTATCTTCATCACTCGCTTTCTTTGTCTTCTCCTTGATTACCGGTTCATCTCCACGACGCTTGCGTCTTACCAGACGTTTGACAGCATCTGTAACAATTGCTCCCTTGCTGTGCCATGCATCGAGACGTTCAAGGTCGAGTTCAAGTGGTTTGTTTTTCAAATACGGACAATAATGACCGATATTCTCGATTATCTTACCCCTTGGGGGATTACGGCTTTCAGTAACAACAATCCGGAAGGATGGCTGCTTCTTTCTACCTGTTTTTCTCAACCTGATCTTGACCGACACGTATGTCCTGCCTTGTAATTCTTAATTTTTCAAGCAAACTATCTTTCTATCATATATTAACACTGAATTACAAGCATAAAATAAGACTTTCATCAATAAAAATGGACTCACCGGTTATGCATTCCTTCTAACCTTCGAAGCGTTTTATCGCGATAACCGCGTTATGCCCTCCAAATCCGAATGAATTGGACAACGCGAAATTCACTACTTTTTCCCGGGATTCATTCGGCACGTAATCCAGATCGCATTCCGGATCGGGAAATTCGTAATTTATTGTCGGACCTATCCAGCCCTTTTCCATCCCGAGAAGTGTCGCGGCCAGTTCCGCGGCACCGCTCGCGCCAAGAAGGTGCCCGATCATACTCTTGGTGGAGCTGACTGGTATCTCGTACGCCCTGTCGCCGAAAAGGGTTTTTATCGCCTGGGTTTCAGCCGGATCGTTATGAGGTGTCGATGTGCCGTGGGCATTGATGTAATCAACATCCTCGATTGTCATACCGGCGTCTTTTATTGCATTTCTCATGGCCTCGACCGCTCCTGCGCCCCCCGGTGCAGGCGCAGTAATGTGATAAGCGTCGCACGAGGCCCCATAGCCCGCCAATTCAGCATAAATCCTTGCGCCTCTTCCAATTGCATGTTCCATATCTTCGAGTACGAACATGCATCCACCATCACCCATGACAAACCCGGAGCGTTTCGCATCGAACGGACGGCTGCTTTTCTCGGGATCGTCATTATAGTCGCTTGTGATAGCTTTCATGCTCTGGAAACCGGCAACACCGAGGGGGACCAGTGCCGCTTCCGACCCGCCTGCAATAATTGCCGATGACATCCCGGACTGGATATATTTCATGGCAATACCAATTGCATGATTGGAACTTGCGCATGCGGAGACAACCGCATGGTTCGGGCCTTTTAAACCAAGCGCGATTGCGATCAGGCCGGCGGCGATGTTAGTGATGGAATGGGGGATGTAGAACGGGCTGACACGGTTAGGTCCCTGGGTTAACAGGCGTTCATGGTCGCGGCAGAATGTGTATAGCCCGCCAATACCGGTCGCATGAATAACCCCTGTAGTGTCCTTATCAAGCTCCCCGTCTTTGAAACCTGCGTCCTCAATAGCCATTTTCGCACAGGCGACAGCGAACTGACTGTATCTGTCAAACCTCTTGACTTCCTTTTTATCCATATATTGAGTGGGTTCAAAATCGTTAATTTCCGCACCAATACGTACCTTGAATTCACTGGTGTCCCAGTTAACAATTTGACTAATCCCGCTCTTCCCGGCATGAAAAGCATCCCTGTTAACTTCTTTGCCAGCTCCGAATGTTGTCAACAATCCCATTCCGGTGATAGCAACACGCTTCATAAATAGTTCCTCCAACATGACTTTTTCATGCGATTTAAAATCACTCAAGATCAAGCTTAATGCATATGCAAACCGCCGTTGATATGCAGAATGGCGCCCGTTATATATCCAGCCTCTTCGCTGGCAAGGTAGACAACCGCACAGGCAACATCCCTTCCGGTACCGGTACGTTCCAGCGCGATGTATTTAATTAATTCCCCCTTGCGTTCTTCGGTCATTCTGTCGGTCATGCCACCCGCTATAAACCCGGGCGCAATAACATTCGATGTGATGTTCCGCCCGCCAAATTCCCGCGCCAGAGCCCTGCTCATGCCCATAACACCCGCCTTGCTCGCAGCATAGGCTGACTGCGCGGTCGATCCCACGTAAGTGACCACGCTCCCCATGTGAATCAACCGCCCCCATCGATTTTTAGCCATCACTCTCGACGCGGCAGGGGTTACATTGAACATGCTGACCAGGTTGTTTCTCAGGACATCCTCAATCAGCTCAGGAGGCTGCCTTATAAACAGGGCTTCCCGACTTATCCCTGCGTTATTGACGAGAATATGCAGATCGCCGAGGTTATCGACTGTCTCC
>DAOVJF010000518.1 GCA_030673355.1 Planctomycetota bacterium
CCATCTGAGCCTGTCCCCGTTGTAAACCGAATTGACTGCTGTCACGGGACCGGCCCTGTATTTAAAATACGTGCATGCCCCTGTAAAGGGATCCGAGTTTTCATATTCAATATCATTGACGATCCTTACAGGATAATTCTCGTCATAATTGCTGGCACTGTGGTAGCCAGGATGCCCCATCAGAAACGAGTTTTTATCAAGATCTGCTGTAAAGAGCTCTGAATAAAAGGGTATTTCCCCCGAAAAAAGCTGAAGAATATACATGGCGATTCCCGCTGCTATATCCGCTTCCATTGTTACGACAATGTTTGACGAGGTCAGTCCCGGGTTGGATAGACAGGGCCGCATGCCGAAACAGCTGTGCATTTCGTCGATGATATCATTCATTACAAAGATGTTTATCCCCTCGTCTAACAGTATCCTATACATCGCGATTGCATATTTAATACCTTCTGTCAGATTCTTCTGATCAACCTCTACAACATATCCTTCATCCCTGATGAGTTTTTCGAACTGTTTGATCTCATCCTCTGTCCTGTTTTGAGCTTCCTTTTTAAACCGAGCCAGCTCAAGATACTTTAATTCAATTCCGTACAGCTCCCGGATCCTGAATTCATCGACAAAGGTTGTGGACATCGAGTCGCATCGGAACGGCAGAATACCGCACCGTACCTTTTTCAGTTTTCGAGCGATCGCAAGAGCGAGACAGTACTCCTCTATCTCCTCGTATACTTCAGGGTCCCGGCAGTACCCGGAAACCGGTCTGTAAAAATATCCTTCACGTCTTAGAAATCCGCTCATCTGAAGGATCCCGACCATGCCGGATCCCTTTATCATTTCCTGGTAACTAACAAAATCCGAAAGGCTTCTGTACGGAAATAGACCGCATACAATGAGTGGAAGCCCGGGGAGCATTTTTAACGCCTCCCTGAATATCTGGTCCTCACACCACATGAGCGGACAGATAATAATACCGTCGACATCCGCGGCCTTTATTTCATGTGCAGCATCACGCGCTTCGGCTTCTGAAAAAATTACTCCACTGTAAACAGGCTCCATAAACTGGGAAAAATTTTTTACAATTTCATCCCCGATTTTATCTACTTCTTCAGTTATATTCGATGAGGATGTTTGAAGCCCGACCTCCCTGAACCAGCCGGAAGTAAAAAAGAGAATACCAAACTTTGGTTTTATAACCATAAGCCCTCCTCTGCTATTTCACGAAGCCGTGTAGTTGCCTGATTGGTTACATCGACTGCCCGGATTAAATAATTTCATCCTGTCCCGCTTATTTACCCGGTTTTGTCGTACAATTTACTTAACATAAACAACCTTAATCAACAGTTTTATTTAGTAAAGAAGTTATGGTTGTACAACATATTGGTATAATAATTGCTTCATAATGTGATGAAAAAACCAAAAAATATACTTTATTTATCGCATTGAGGGTATTGTTTATACGACCTGTTTAAAAATAGCCCCCAACGAAAGTTCGTTCTTCGCATGCAGTGTTGATCAGGGTTCACTTATATTAAAAAGGAGGATATCATGAAACGTTACTTTCTCGTCTTTGTTTTGGCGTGTTGTCTCATGGGCCGGCAAGCCTTTGCCTCGGACCAGAAGCTCGTCATGGCGCGGGAACGCTGCCGCACCTGACCAGCGCCTTCACACTGAGCTTGGGTTTTGAAATGCCAATGCCACTGTATTACGCCCTCCGATATGACATCGGGCTCGGAAACCGAGTGCAGCTGGGGATTTCCGGCTCAAGATTCTGGGGTATCACTGCTGTCGAGATTCATTCGATGTTCAATGTCCTCAAGCCTGCTGGCGACAGAGATTTTTTAAGCCTATACCTCAATCCGGGCTTTATCGACATGAGTGGTTTATTCGCCGAACTGCTAGGCGGCAACTTAGTTATGTTTTTCCTCATGCCCGGAGCAGCTTATGAGCACCGCTTCGGGGACAGTCGCCGCATCGGACTCTACGCTAAAGTCGGTGCCATGATGCTGGTGGGAGGGACGTTTGACGGCGAATCCGGGTGGGGACTCGGTCTCATGGGGATCGATTTCAGGATCGGATTTCAGGCGATGCTGGGCAAACATTTTTCCATAACCCTGGAACCATACTTTCAAACTCCCGAATTCTTTTTTGGTAAAGCAGCACTCACCTGGGCTTTATAAAAATTAAACAGACTGACATTGTTTTTTCATTCGGAGTAGGATAGGGAACTTTCGGGAATTACGGGCGATGGTACAATTCGGTGGATACCGAATGGGAATTGGTTCCCGGTATATATAAATTATATACAAATTGAGGCTGTCCCTTAACATATTAAATGGCTCTTTAGGTACAGAATTCTGTGTAATTTATAG
>DAOVJF010000166.1 GCA_030673355.1 Planctomycetota bacterium
ACCATACATGCAGCCCCATGACTGCCAGTCCCAGTACGAATTTCTCCAGCCACCACCATAAGTGCTGACTGATCCGTAGTTATTTGTGTACCTTCGCCAGGTGCTTGTTCCGGCATAGTTGATCGCGACCCGGTCCGAAGTTGGATCGATAGCGATATCCTTCCCAGTGCCCGTGATGGTTTTGTTGGGGTCGCCGACCACGTTAATTTCCATCAGTGCTGTTATATCCACATCTACGCAGCATATCGCTTCCCCGCCGAGGCCATCAGTAACCTTCACGCAGACCTGGCCCACATAATCCGAATCCCAGTTCTTCGTTGGATTATCGTCCGTGCCTGAATCATAAGGATCGCCAAAGGTGCCGTCATCATCGAAATCCCACTCGAAGGTGAGCGGGTCACCGTCAGGGTCGGAAGAACCGGACGCATCGAACTCGATCCAGCCCTTGCCCACATGTGGCATGGAAGTTACAACTATGAGATCGCAGATCGGATCGGCGTTGGAAATTATTGCCAGAAGGGTAGGTGCGGCAGTTGCACACATTCCGTCATCGGCATCGCAGTCAACGTCGAATGTGTCACCGATTCCCACACCCAGTGCCAACCAATCCACATCAAGGTTACCAGCGCCATCGCCGGGTACTCCATCATAGCCCGGAGCGGGCAGACCTGAGGAATTGTCAGTAACGGTCCATGAGTAAGTGAGTGTGTCAAGAGGATCAAGATCGTGCGCGACAATTGAATAAGTCTCCAAAGCAACCTTTGATGGTGTAGCGTTACCATCAACACCGCTGTCGATTATCGGGCAGATGTTGTAAGGAATATCTGCGATAAACAGTGGAACCCTGTAGAACGCAGTCAAAGGTTCGGAGCTTGGAGGTGCAGGAACACCACTGACGTTAATATAGTCTCCGTCGCATTCAGCGATAACCCACATTTCGTGACCATCGTTCGAAGTAATCGGCTTTGCAGGAACATCGATCGAGTATGTTGACCAGTTGGCACCGCCACCGCCGGTCAGTGCTGCGGTTTCTAATCCAGCGAGAACTGTCGATTCGACCTGAACCGTAATTGGCTGATCACCCCAGGCCCAGACATCGATGTCGGCAATCAGGTCACCACCTGAATCAGTACCATCGTAGTAAATGTTATCTTCCACGGCGACCCTGAAAGCAATCGGCTCCGCGCGATGATACGGTGTGTACGGACCCGATCCCTGCTCTTCCCAGCAGCAGACCGCGGCATAACCGAACACAAGGCCGTCATTTGGCATCGGGAACTCGAGTGATATAGTTCTGCCAGCACCGGACTGGAACATACCGTCGTAACTATTTCCGCTTTCAAGCCAACTCCAGAGCGAACCATTGATACTGAGACCCTTGCCGTAGGCTTTGAACGGATTCACTTTAGCGGAACCTTTCAGGTTCTGAATTCCACCAGGCGCCCATCCGAAAATAAGCTCGGTAGTGAACTCTGTCGGGTTGAACCAGCGGGTATAACCGTCCGCATTGGTCATGTAGGTGTTGTTGCCATAGTTCCCGACTCTAAGGTTATTATAGTTAAGAGTCGTATCGCCATTGCTGATGATGACACCCATGAAGTCATAGACCTTGTACTGCGGGATTGTCGGGAACGGATGGTACCACTTGAATTCGACGTCGACGATTAAATTTGACGGATCGGTATCATCGAAATCAATGGCACCCAATGAAATCCCGTACTGTGGGCTGCCCATCTGGTTGAGAAACGGAACGATGTTGATCGTATAACTCGCCGTACGATCCTCAACGACCTCCATTGTCTGATTACTGACATCAACATGGATGTCGTAGTAACCAAGCAATGAAGTGTTTGGCTGTTGTATTTGTCCTGAATTGTCTGATCCGGATGTGGTTTCCGGACCGGCAGACGGCGCTACAGGACTTCCGCCGCTGCCTCCAGAACACCCAATCGCAACGAACAAACTAAAAATAACCGCTGCGAAAAGAACTGTCCATCGATTCATACTGTTGCCTCCTTATTAATTTTTCAATATTTATTAAACGCCTAAGCGTTTTGGCCTTAATTTTACGGCAATAGCAGAATTTATTGTTTCATAGTCACTCTAATTATATTTAACTGATATCAAAATAGCAAGTACGAAACCCATAATACAGTAAAAATAGGTACAAACTTACCTTTACCAAATGTCCAGACGGTTTACAATCCTGTGATTGATAAAATATAGTAGCATAAATTGGTTGATTCAACAAGTTGGTTTACAAGTACTTTAAATATTTCCCTATAATTCAGATGAAATGAGATAGGATATTTCGCTTTTTGGACGGCAATAAATTAATCAATGACATAACATTAAATAGGGAAGGAGAGCCGTAACCCAGCTATTTTCAGTATTCGGCCGGCAGTTCGGCGAGTACATCCGCCCGGAAAACAGGACCGTCTTTGCAGACATATGTCCCGCCGACATTGCATCGGCCGCATTTCCCCAGCCCGCATTTCATGCGGTTTTCCAGCGTGGTGAATATCTGGTTCTTTGAAAATCCAAGCTTGTCGAGTACGGGGAACGTGAATTTGATCATTATCGGCGGTCCGCAGATAAGCGCGATCGTGTTTTCGTTTGACGGCGCTACTTCGTCAAGGACCGTAGGAACGAAACCGATTTTTCCCGTCCAGTCCTCGGTTTCACCGCCAGGATCGACAGTTGTCACGATATTGACGTCGTTACGGGCTTCCCACTCCTGCAGCTCCATCTTGTAGACCAGGTCGGATACCGTACGGGCACCGTACACGATGGTCACGTCCGCGAATTCCGATCGACGGTCGAGCACGTTCAATATAACGGCTCGAAGAGGGGGCAGGGCGATGCCGCCGGCAATAAACAGGATATTTTTGCCTTTCCAGTCGTCAATCGGGAACGAATTTCCGTAGGGACCACGAAAACCGATCGTATCCCCTTCGTTCAGGGCCTGGAGAGCCTTCGTGTTACGTCCGACCGCCCTGAAAGTACACTCGATGTAATCCTTCCGGGTGGGCGGGGATGCCACGCAGAAAGTAGATTCCCCGTGACCGAAAGCGGAAAATTCTCCGAACTGACCAACCTTATAGAGCGAGAAAAATTCTTCCCTCTCGGAATTATCGTTGAAGGTGAGCCGGAACGAGGTCGTATCGGGAGTTTCCCAGGTAAGGTCCTGGATTTTCAATAGAGATGGACAGTATATATTTTCCATAATTGGTTCTTATCCTGTTCTTATCCTGCCGCGACTTGATCCGGAGTTTCCGCAGCAAGCCGGCCAATTTGTTCGAGGAGACCTTTCAGGGCCATATCGACCGGGCAGTGACGCTGGCATCGTCCGCATCCGGTACATAAAATTCGCTCGAAAAGGTCTGGATAATATTTAAATTTGTGCATTATACGCTGGCGGAATCGGTTTGATTTTAAGGGACGGGGATTGTGTCCGGACGTATGCAGGGTGAAAAGCGACATCATGCATGAATCCCAGTTTTTAACGCGTACTCCCTCACTTTGTCCGCCTTCGTCAACGATATCGAAACAGTGGCACGTGGGGCATGTATAAGTGCAGGTGCCACACCCGATGCATGACAGAGTAGCGGTGTTCCACCATTCGTGATCGAACCCGTTATCCAGCCATTCCCTGACTTTCGCGGGATCGAACGACGGCTTCAGGTTACTCTTGACTTCATCAATTGCGGATGCCCGTTCAGGATTGCCGTCTTTCCAGCCTTTAGTACTGTCGATCAACTTCCGGCCTTTTTCAGTAATCGCGGTGACGGAATATTCCTGGGTGTCACCGGTTGAATTACTCGATGGGATGAGAAGGATATCCGCACCGGTCTGGCTGTCGGGAGCAAGCTCGACAGATGTACAGAAACAGGCCTCGTCCGCTTCTACGCAGGCAATCGCGGCGATTACGGTTGAATCCGCGCGATCCAGGAAAAACCTGTCGTCATAATCCCATGTCATGACACTCTTTACGATATCGGGACCCGCAGCGTCGCAGGGCCTGCATCCGAAAACCAGGGTTGGCGGAGCGTATTCTTCCTTCGACGGCGTTGTCAGCTCGATATCGGATTTGCCTTTCATCCGGTACGAAAGGATCGCCTCATGTTCGGCGAGGAAAAATTCCTTAGGGCTTACCGTGGTCAGAATCTCATCGAGGAAGAGATCCCCGGCCTGTTCAATGGGTTTAAACTTCGTGATAGTCCCATCCCGTGCCGGGCCGACACACCGGTACCCGGCCTCCCTGAGGGAGTCGAGCAGCGTTTGAAAATCATCCGAATGAATTGAAAGCGCCAATTTTTATCTCCGTTTACTTAATGAAATCCGTCTCTTCGCCTTCTGTATAGGTAGCCAGTGGAGGCGCGGTTTCCGCATCCATACCGGCAATAAATTCATATTCGTCGTGGACAGCCTTGATAAGTTTCCAGTTGACAAGCGAAAGGGGGATGTCCATGGGGCAGGCGCGCTCGCATGAATTGCATCCGACACATCGCCCGACAAGATGGAACGCCCTGGTGAGGTTCCAGTGGTAATTTCCATCGGAATGAGGGCTGGTCGGGACCCATTGCGGCTGGTTTTTATCGGTTATGCATCTCGTGCACGTGCACATCGGACATGCTTCACGACAGGCGTAGCACTTGATACATCGATCGAATTCCTTAACCCAGAAATTCCAGAGTTCAGACTGGGTCATCGATTCAAGCTCTTCAATTTTCGCGAAAGTTTCGTCGTTCCAGCCCTGGTTCTCAATCGGCTCCCCGAAAAGTTCATCATAAACCGGGGGAGTATTGGCGACGCACGATTTGCACTGCTCTTCAATCGGGTCGCCGACACCCTCGCAAACAACTCCGAGGATAAAGATATCTTCCCTTTTAAACTGGCTTTCGAGTATCAGAACGTTGATCGCGCGTGCGTCGCAACCTTTCGCAACAATACCGACCTTACCCATCGCCTTGATCTCGGCGTGTTTCAGGTACATCGAGAGGTTATTTACACACCTTGCATCAAATATAAGTTGATCGGTTTTCCCGGGATCCGTGATAAAAACCGGAACGGCTTTACCCTTTGTATAACCTTCGCCGTAGCCGATGATAACTTTTACTTCTCCCGATTCCAGGAGTTCCTTCGCACGTACACGCAGAGAATTGACGATTTTTGTCGTGTCCGCTTCAGAGATAACCATATCAGCTCACACCTCCCAATATTGATTCGACTTCCCGATTTTCAGGGAGGATAGACTGGAATTCATTGTACGGGCCGAGTTGGGTGATCCGGTTGACAAATTCCGCGGCCTCATCGGCGAACTTACGTCCCTCGGCGGCTGAAATCCATGTAAATTTCAGTCTCCTGAGATCGATGCCAAGGAAAGCGAGTTCCTGGCGGAATATCGTCCACCTTCGCTGGGCGTAATAATTACCGGTGTTGTAATGACAATCGCCTATATGGCAGCCGGAGACCCAGACCCCGTCGGCGCCCTGTTCGAACGCCTTGATGATAAATTCCATATCGATTCGTCCGGTGCATGGAACCTTGATCACACGGAAATCGGCCGGGTACAGCATACGGCTTGTGCCGGCAAGGTCGGCCCCGGTGTAAGTGCACCAGTTGCAAAGAAACGCGAATGTTTTAGGATGAAATTCGGCCATGATAATTTCTCTTTTTTGTTAATACGCCATTATCTGGGCGTACACCTGTTCTTCTGTGATACTTTCAATCTCAATTGATTTCGACGGGCAAATCGCGGCGCAAGGTCCGCATCCCTGGCAAAGGCTTTCGTTCACAACCGCCACGGTACGGATCAGGTTGCCGTCGCGATCACGGATTTCATTCCGCTCGATTGCCGAAAACGGGCAGACCATCTCGCAGGAAAAGCACCCGATGCAGGTCATCTCATTGACCTTTGCAATAGATGGATCGCGCTCAAGCTCATCATCGGAGAAAAGCCCGAGGGTTTTCGATGCCGCCGCGCTTCCCTGGGCCACGGATTCAGGTATATCTTTCGGACCCTGGCATGCGCCCGCGATGTAAAATCCCTGTGTTATGGATTCAACGGGACGGAGTTTGGGATGTACTTCCTTCACCCATCCATCCTGGGTTGAATTCAGTTTGAACATCGAGATCAGTTTGTCGGCATCGCGCGACGGTTCCATCGCGCTGGCAAGTACAACCATGTCGGCTTTAACCTCAAGCTGTTTTCCTGCGATGGTATCCGAGCCCTGTACGATAATCTTGCCATCTTCCTCGTAAACACGGCTGACTTTTCCGCGTATGTA
>DAOVJF010000463.1 GCA_030673355.1 Planctomycetota bacterium
AAAGATCGATCCCGGCGCGATTGGTTCTTCGGCCACGCGTATCGACACCGTCCTCGGCATCCGGACGGGAACCGTTCTGCCAGTATGGATCCTCGGTATTCCACGGTCCGACATCGCCGACATACGCTTCGAAAATCGGACCGTCCTTCCCCGACGGTTTAATTTCGAGAATTCTGAACAGCCCTTCCCCTTCATCGCCTTCGATCACCCAGCCATGTCCCTCGTCGATAACCGATCCCGGCCAGAAATTAAAATTTTCCACCGGAGGTTCCGGTTCGGTAGATGATGGATTCAGGAGTTCACCCAGAGCCGGCTCGGCAACGCCGCATCTCGACATCCGGCAACCCAGCTTTCCCCCCAGGCAGTCGAGGTTATCATGGTTCGATGGAAGGGCAACGAAGTAATCATCCGTTGAAATCAATTTATTACCATAGCCGCCATAATAATAATGCCCTGAACGCCCTCCATAATGGCTGGCGACAATGTTCTCAATCCATGGAAGCCCATCAACAGTGGACAATTGAACCGCATCGGTGAAATCAAATACCGTACCGTCCGTGACAATTGATCCGTTGCCGGAGCCTTGAATTTCATCGTCGCGATCAGCCTGGGCATTTATTATCCCGGATGGGAATACCATGACAATCAGCCACAAGACCCAGAGAAAAATAACAATATTTGACTGATATCGCGATAGCATCCGCATTGATCCACCAGGAGATATCCGAAGGCGATATTATACATCTAATGCCACATCAAGGGCTATCCCACCTGAAATTCCCGGGTATGCATATCCTGTTTTGCTGGATCAAGGATGTAATTCCACAATAAAATTTTTGACCTCAACCTTCAGTGTTTATCAAGTCTACTAAATTCCTTTAAATCCAATATCCTGATTTTTGAAGAAACTATTAAAAGAGAGAGTTTCCCAGCTCTAATTCTGCTGGAGGATTCAACATGCGGAAGTTTCCGAAAATCCACTTAACGATTTTATTAATCGCTTTTTCAATGGTGATGTTATCAGCGTGCGGCGGGGATAAAAAAGAGTCCCCGGTATCGCCTGAGCTTGAAGTTTCCGGCTCAGCTGAGTTTCCCGAAAAACTACCCTCGGCTCCACGCGAAAATTTTACGCAGTGGGGCACATGGATGCTTCGTTGCGAAGATGCGCGGGACGGTAATCCCCCGGTAGTCGAGGTAATACCATTACGGGCAACGGATACTCACTTTGATGTTAAAAATGCGCTAATTCCACCAATCTGCATAAACTGCCTGAGCGTTTCATTAAACGAGATTATCGAATTCGACTGGTATATTGACATTCAAATTACGAATCCTACAGTCGCGACCGTCTATGATCTGATGATTGTTTTCCCCGGCACCGAAGGACCGACTATCGTAAATCCCTCCAGTTATACCGATCTGTTTGATGTCGATGGAGACTGGGAGACGCATCACCCGATGTGTATTTTCGAGACGGGTACCGATAACCATGAGTGGGGTCCCGGCGGGGTCTACAGCAAGGAAATTATCCTCAGGAAGGAACCGGGTGTTTTTTTCTATAACCTCATTTTCATGATCACCGTCAGTTACCCGGCCCCCCAGGACGAGATCGCGGAACTCAGAAATCCAACTGCCGGCGGAATCCTTTACAACGACGGCTCAAATTCGATCGACCTGTCGGCAGAGGTTATCGACTGGCAGGATGATGTCGATTACGTCGTGATGGACATGACCGATCTCGGAGGGAGTTCGTTCTATCCCCTGGTATCTGACGGGACCGGGATTTATGCAGCGTCGTTTTCAAAATCCGGACTCACCAACGGCTCATACGAATGTCTGATCGCGGCGAAAAGCCTTGGATCCGATAACCTCACATATAGCTACATGACGATCGAGGTCGAAGATCCGCCTCTGCCTCCAACAAACTTTATTTTAACCGCCGGTCCGCTTATGCTTTCCGGTGCCGGCACTCCTGTCGGTGAATACGACCTCTCTGTGGTGGGTTTACCATATGGAAGTTCCCGTACGCTGGTGAATTCATCCGCTACCGAAATATATGAATGGAATGAGGATTATTCCCAGAATTCAAAATTCGTTACCGTTACCGACACAACCGGTTCGGACCCGAATTTCCCGGTTGAACCTATACGGAGAATTGCCGCTACAAATCCTGAACTTCCCGACATAAAATCAAACTACTCCATCCTCCTGGCAAACAATGACACCGATCCGATGGACGATACTACCGATCCCTATATCCTTTACCGGAACACGCTCGAAATTTTCAACCTTGAAAGCGCGGAAAATCCTGTCGTCGATTTCACACTTACGGTTGACAATTTAGATACACCAGAGCTTGACGTGATTCTGTCTCCGATCGATGTGTCGTGCGGAACCAGCGGCGACAAGGCAGGCTACGCGCTATGGGTCGCGGACAGCGGACAGTTCCCGTCGTATTATCCTTTCGTGGGCCTTGTTAAGTACGAAGATCCCTACAAGGATGTCACCGACGAATATGATTACTTCATCGGCGGTGTCAGCGAAGGTTTCGGGCCGGGAGTTGTATCGACTGACAGCATCACAGGCCTTGCGATCTGGGATTCCGGCGGTGACAGCGATATCTGGATCTTTATTACTGAAGCGGGCGAGGTCGACGAAGTGGAGATTTTTTCAATAGATTTTATATCCAACCCCGGTGGAGAATTCACGCCCGTTGCTTCAATTACCGACTTTAACCGCACACCGATTGATATCGCCATACTTCCTGTGGGTGACGCGGGTTTTGAACCTGACAACTGGATTTGCATTCTGACGGTGGAGCGGAGAATTGAAATTT
>DAOVJF010000541.1 GCA_030673355.1 Planctomycetota bacterium
ACATCGTCCCAGACCGCAACATATGCATAGCCGTTAAGGGTCTCCACATCGTTAGCCCAGCCGGGAATATCGACTGAATTGATGCGGTTCATTGCATTCGGCACATTGACATCCCAGATTTCGAGGTTTGCTTTCATTGAGCTGGTAATATAGGCATACCCGCCGTCTATTGTTAAATCCCCAAGACCGGTGGTGGGTATCAATCCATTCCTGTTGATCAAAGAGGGTGTATCCAGTGAGCTGACATCGTATATGCTAAATCCGTGCATAATGGTTTCAATTCCCAGTGTATATGCGTAATTCCCATCTACAGCGACCCTTTTATTACGCATACTGTTCATTGTGGCTTTAATTTGAGGGTCGTCTGGATTTGAGATGTCGTACACTGCCAGCGCTCCTGCAGCTATGAAAATGTGGTTATCAATGACAGTTACATCCAGGGGCTCGCCCATGCTTAAAAATGTATTCCCCGGTCCGAATGAACCGTCCTCGTTTAATTGCGAGACATGCGCAACATTTCTGCCGATAGCCATTATCCTGTCCTCTCCAACCGATATTGAATACAAGTTGGCCTGTAACCAATTGACCGGTCCGTAACTGAGTTCAAAGGTATCGAAATCGACAATAATTGTGTACAGGTTGTACGATGAGACGTAAATAATGTTGTCAACAACCTCAAGGTCAAAAACCTGTACGCCGTAATCCATGGTGGTCTGTACCACGTGCGCTTCCTCTGGCGGATCGATATCATAAATCTGCAATAAACCGAATGCATTTGCGGCAGTGAAAGCATAACCGCCACTAACCTCCACGGTCTTGATGGTCAGATTTGTATCAATTGTACTAAGAAGTGTTGGGATTTCAGGTGCCCAGATCCCCACGATATGCAACACCGCCTCATTGTTACTGGAAATCACAGCGTAAATACCATCGACATCCACCTCAGTGGCTTCTGTCGATAAATCCAAAATGCTCACGACGTTTGCAGATTCAGGCGGGTCGATATCGACCACAGCAAGGCCTTCCATGCCGAGAGCAATATAGGCATATCCATCCTGTGTCGCAATTGCATGAGCTGTTACACCTGTGTAGAAGGAGTTGACAATATATGGTGAAACAGGATCTTCGATATTAATAATCTGGAGCAGGGAATCGTCACTTAACGCGCAGAGATAATTACCATCGATCGCGATCCATTTTGGATTATTTTCAAGAAACAGGCGATATGCCAGTATCGGGGACTGGGGATCGGAGATGTTAAAAACATCAAGGCCGAATTCGGGAGATAAAGCGAATCCGGAATGGCCGCTGACCTCAACATCATTTGCATTGAATTCCAGGTGAGCCAGGGCGGTCTGCTGGAGGTTGAATGACTGGCTTTCCCTGACAATAATCTCAAGCGGCGTGCCGAGAAGGTCCGATAAACCGCCGGTGTCGGTAACCCTTAGTTGAATAAGGTAATTCCCTTCCAGGGGATATATGTGAGTGGGTTCCTGAACTTCACTCTCAGCCAGGAAACCATCATCGGGACTGTAGGAGAAATCCCATTCCCATTTGACAATATCATCATCACCATCAGGATCGGTTGAGACATCGTAGAAGTGGACCTCTACTCCCGGCCTGCCGCCGGGCATGTCGGCAAAGGCAAGAGCTGTCGGTGGATGATTTATCGGTGCGCCAGGGCCGACATCTTTTACTGTTACATCCAGTGACCGGATTACAGGCCCATCACGGTCGGAATTCACAACCACCCTGATAACGATTGCCCTGTCAATATCGACCTCGGGAGCTGTATACATGGTGCTCGCGGAATTCAGATTGCTGAAATTGCCAAATCCGACAGGATTGGCTATCCAGGAGTATGTTATTCCTGTGTCGCTGTGTGCATCGACACTGTATTCCGAAGTAGTGCCTTCGTAAATCTCAGCAGGGCCCTTCATCGACCCGACCATGAGAATATTCCCGCCACGGTCGCAGCCAAGAAGTATGACGAGAAAAATAAAAAGATAAATCCTGAATGTTTTTTGCAGCATTGTTAACTCCTATTGTGATAGTTTCAACACATACGCATCCGATCCGCCGTTTGAATAATGTATATCGCTTTCCCATGGTGGACCAAGGTCGATGCTTCCGG
>DAOVJF010000226.1 GCA_030673355.1 Planctomycetota bacterium
CCGCAGGATGCAGTCGGTACTTGCTATCCGATAGCTGGAAGCTAACGGCACTTACTATCCGATAGCTGGAAGCTAACGGCACTTGCTATCCGATAGCTGGAAGCTAACGGCACGTATGGGGAATCCTTACTTCAAACAATTAGAGGAAATTATATATTGGACAAGAGCGTTTCGGGATATTAAAAAAAAAGCCTGGAAAAATCCAGGCTGGAGTATATTCGCAAACTTAAACCCGATCATTCGTCTGTTGCTTCGGTCGCATCTTCCTCACTCAGGAGGTCCTCCGCCTCGGCAGAAGGCGGTTCATCAGGAGGGGGGAGTTCGAATTGCTGTTGCTGCATGGCCTGGCGCTGCTGTTCCGCGGCCTGCCGCCGGGCGTTAATAATATCCACCGACATCTGGATTTCGTCCCTGAGTTCTTCGACACGGTCGCGAAGCTCCTGCGTTAACGGGCCGGGCGCTTCGGGAACCGGCACAATCGGAAGCCATGCGGGTGTTTCAGAATCCGGATTATCCTCGACTTCGACTACCGGTTCATCCAAATCTTCAACCGGTTCTTCATCAATCTCACCGGGTATAATTTCGGTATCATCGACAGCCTCTTCCGGTTCTTCGGATGTTTCCTCATCCACTTCCGAAATTTCAAGTTCAGCGGGGCTTTCAAAGGTTAATTCATCCGCTGGAATTTCAGGCGTTTCAGTGGTATCGATCAAATCAAAAAACGGTGCGTCAATTTCTTCCAGGGTAATGCCCATTTCAGTTTCGGGATAGACCGGATCGATCCAGGTTTCCGGACGAATGTCTTCGGCGGCCTCAAGTGCCCTGTCGTCAATGGCGACCAACTGGTTAAGGGAGCTGAGGACCCTGTTAATCAGTTCCGGGTCATTGGAGGAATATTCATGGGCTGTTGCCAGATCGTCGATGAGCCGTGTTGAGACATGTTCCCTCGCGAGATCGATCTGTGCCCGCGCGAGCCTCGACCATGGTTGCATCTCCTCAAACTCGATCGCCCTGTCCAGGTTTGCCAGCGCCAGGACATAATAGCCCTGCTGCTCCTCCTTGATATTTTCAGGTGTCGATGGGAACGCTCCGGCGAACGCATCCGGATCTGCCTGGAATTGCTGCCAGATTGCCTGCAACCATTCGGATTCAGAACTGAATGCCCTGGTGGTCCACATGTAGGCGAGGAGGTATCTCAGGTTGGCTTCCCTCATATCGATCGCGTACTGGTTGTCCAGTTCAGGATCGAAAAATCCAGCGTTTCTTTCCAGTGCCTCATAGTAGGAAACAGCGGCAAGTTCCCATTCCTGGTTGACAGAATGGTGTATGGCGCGAAGCTGTGGATCGTTAATGACAATCGCCATTGTGTCCTGGTCTTCATAAACATGCTGCGTGACCCGTCCCATGGGGTCTTCGGCCTTGAGGTAGATAATCTTGATGTCAGCTTCCTCGTATTCATTAATTTTTTCTTCCTCGCTGACTGTTATGGTTCCTTCCTCGGACATTTCAATGATTCCCTGTTCAACCTGCTGGCGTCTTTCGTCCAACAGCCTCAGGCCGATTTCCTCCCTTGCCTCAAGCCATTCATCACCGCTGGCTTCTTTGCGGCTGGTGACTTTAAGCAGCCAGACCCCAAAGAAATCGGGCTGAGTGACAATAATCGGCAGGCTGACTTCGTCGATTGGCAGGCTGAAAGCGCTATTGATAATCTGCCCGGGTAAGCTTGTATCGGTATGCCTGACCATCGGGAGAAATCCACCGATACCGCTGGTCGTCTGATGGTCGGATCGCTCCTGGGCCGCCTCTCCAAAATCCTTTCCGCCGATAATTTCCTCTCGAAGGATATTCGCTTCATTTGAGAGTTCGCCGATTATTTCCTGCTCCATCCGCGCCTGAAGACCAGCGATAAATTCCTGAGCGAAAAGTTCCTGTTCGATGATGGATCGTAATCGACTCGGTGTCAATGTCGGATCGATTCGCTTAAGGCTTTCCGAGAATGCCTTGTCTTCCTTGACACTAGCGAAGGCATCCGATATCCGCTCCAGCAAACTTCTGTCTTCAATGTTGACCGATGGCGGGAGAAGGATGTTTCTGTACTCCTGGTAGCGTTCTTCTATCTTATCCTCTGATATTTCAATCCCGGCATCCCGTGATCTGATATCGAAGTATTCCATGTCGATCATCCGTCGAAGGACGCCATAATTTTCTTCCGCCCAGAATTCCGGGGGTCGGAGTATCGCCCCATCACCGCTCGCATCGATATTCCTGCGCATCGAATCTTGTTCGCGACCATATTCGTAATACGTGATCTCATGGTCCTCGATCGTGGTGATTATGTCGCTGGGCCGGGTTTCAGCAGCTCCTCGCTGACCGGGACTGCTTTCGCCGCAACGGGATGCACCGAATCCAAGACTTCCCCCGAAAACCAGCGCAAATCCGGCAATGATATATGCGACCCTGACTTTTTTCGGGTCTCTGAGGGTTGAGACAATTCCCGGACCTTTTGCCCGTCGACGACTTCGCTTCTTAGCCATGACAACTCCTTGATACGTAAAATACATTCCTGGCCGGATACGGCACAAGCGATTTATCGTATTCAATTGAAACCGCTTTGTCAATCTATTTATTAAAGTCGGTTTAGTTAAGAATTTCCAGTGACAATCGTAAAAATATTAACAATATTCCGGGTGTAATACCAATTCCATTTTATAAATTCTTTTTCAGGTGCGCCGACATTCCTGTCGGCATCCATCAATAAAGGCCGACAGGAATGTCGGCGCACCTGAAATAAATGTTATTTTCTGGAAATGGTGTAAGTAATTCAAGGGGCTTTTTTAAATTTTAACATTGGCGCAAGAAGACCCAGGACTATCAATAAACTGATTGCTGAAATAATCAATCCCGTTATGAATTTTGACGGCGTATACCTGAATACAACCTCATTTCGTCCGGCGGGGAGTAAAACAGCTTTGAAAACGAGATCGGCTTTCAACAGATTTGATTCCGTGCCGTTTACATAGACCTTCCATCCAGGGTACCACTGATCCCTTACCATAAAAATCGCTTCATCGCTTATGGTCACAACCGCTGAATATTCAACCGGGGAATTCCATCCCGCCTGGCTGACTGTCGACCGGTGTTGCTCCTCCCAGTTAATTTCCTCACTGTGGCCATTTTCAGGAAGTCCCTCGCAGAAAACAATCGATCCCACATTTGCCCCGCCAAGGTAATCGAAAAAACTTGGGTAAAGATCATCACCGGACAAGGCCGGATCGGCCGATATCCAGTGCCAGTACACAGCGTACGGCCGTACCGGCGGTTCCCTTCGATAGATGTAAAACGGAACAGTCCTGTTGTGCCAGTCCGGATTTTCAAGCCGCTCAAAGGGGATTACCTCAAGGTCCGGATTTTCTGTTACCAGCCAGTTAACGCCAAGAATCCACAACAGGTTCGACCATTCATCGTCGAGTGGTCCTGCCGTGAAATCGACCTCGTGCCAGAGATTCTGGTGCACGAGAATTTCCCATGCCGCGAGTTCCAGGGGCAGATCGGAATTGCAGATCGTCATATTTTCCATCAAACCCGCATTCGCGCTTCCGAGATGATCGATATGGTCATGCGCACCGGGCCTGAAAACGTTAAGGCCTTCGCGCATTATCCGCTCATGTATGCGAATACTCGCCTGCGTACGTATCGCGAATATCGTCGCTTCATCTGAAGATGATGAATTTTCGCGGATGTAAACCAGGTCGGAACGTGCCAAATCCCAGTTTTCGCGTTTGATAAGCGTTTCCGATGATGTCGAAAAGAACCCGAATATCTGTATGGTTAATATTATAGAGAGTGATATCGCAATCGGCGTTCTAGTCCGGAGGATATTTCCGACCAGGTAACCCGCCAGAAAGATAAAGACAAACCCGATAAAGATTCCCAGTGTTACCCGTGTAAGAATGTAATCCGACCGTTCGATTACAAATGGAATCGCCAGCAAAGCCATGGCAATAAGCTCGATTGTGAATAACGGAAGGCATTTCATTTTCGCGGTCAAATCACATACGGGCTTGCATGGGACCCAGATAATTGTGTCCAGGCCAAGTCCCATCAACACGAGTATCGCCATGGCGAAATATCCGCCAAGACGTCCATGCCCACGGAATTGCGCGAGTATTCCCTGCGATGTAAAAAATTCACCAAGCGGCGCGTTCGATCCCATCGCGAGGTACAGGAAAATTAATCCTGAAACCAACAGGGGGAAGATTACCTTAGTCGAATTTCCGGGAAGCCCGGCGCGGTATCGAATCGCGTAACCGGCGAGCATAATTGCCGCCGGACCGACATAAATAGTGGTCGACAGGTATGGCAGGAAATGATCGAGTGAATAATGGTAGGCGGGAAAAAGGAAAATCGCGAAGAGCCTCGATGGATTCAGCCATAACCCGTGAGTAAAAAATTCCTCGTTCAGGACATTCGGTGCCCTTTCGCTGTATTGGATCAGTTCCATCGTGGGGAGAAGCTGGATTGCCGAAACACCCACCGCCAGGATTCCACCCGCGATATACGGCACCGCCATCGATTTCAATGTTGCCGGCCATTCGTTCCTGCCGGAGAAAATCACCCTGAGGATGATATAGGTGGCCGAAAACAGCACCGTGTAAACGACATACTGGGCCTGTCCCGCGAACAGGATCGACGCGAATACCAGTGCGATTGTCGCGGCCCTGACAGAGTAATTTTTCCTTAGCGATTCGGGCCATGTCAAAGGCTCGATTATCATCATCAGGAGCGGCGCGAGGATATAACCTTCCAGGATATTCATGTTCGCCTTGTTGAAGTTGACGGTGGCTCCCCACTGGTGCGCGATACCTGCGAGGAACGACGCGAGCGGGCCGGCACCCAGACGCCGTAGCCACCAGTAAAAGAGCACGCCCCCCAGCACAATGCAGAGCAGCAGAACCGTGTTGTAAACCGTCAGGAAATCCCCCGGTATAAAAAACAGGATATTCAAGGGGTAGAAAATCCCGGCCTCGCCTTCCGCGAAAATTGGAAGCCCCCTGTCGAGACGCGGTTCCCAGTGCGGGAAATTAAATCCGCGCATGGTCTCGTAGGTGGTTTGCTTCAGGGGCTGGTTGATCCCGGTATGGTCGAATCCCGCGAAAGTCGCCTGCCCGGCGGTTACAGGAAAATAGACGATAAAGGGAAGGAGGAAAAGGATAACCAGGGCGATCCAGTCGTATTTACGCATGCCGGATATCCGGTTCACGGGTGCTGCGTTTTCGATTTGCACATTTTCCGGCTTGTTACTCACAGGGAGTGATTATATCCCAGACGCGGCAAAATTAA
>DAOVJF010000436.1 GCA_030673355.1 Planctomycetota bacterium
AAGCGGCGAAAATAAAGTGGGATTGATTTAAAAGTGAGGGCAGTTTGTTTAGGGGATTTATTAAAAGAGGGGGTATATTAAAAAACGTTTTACAGTGTTAATCCAGTACGCGTCTCTCTTCTTCCCCCATATAGGGAACCGGATGCCCGGAGTTAAACCCGGGCATCCGCTGTATTATCAATTTCCAGCAAAATTAGAGTAGCCCGGATTACCAGGCCCTGGGGCAATACATGCACCAGCTTAATACAATTCTACAATCTGTAATCCTGAATAATACCCTGAGATATATGCATATTTATCATCGGCTGCAATAATGCTCCTGCCGTGGTGAGAACTGATAGTGTAATCATCGATATCGATTGTGCTGAATATATGAGCATTTTCCGGCGGCATGACATCTATTATCTGTGTACCCTTATACTTATCTCCGATAAATATATATTCACCATTTCCGGAAAAACACTGGGTTGCCGTGCCATATATTTCATTAATGAGATGTGCCTCTTCCGGCGGATCGACATCCACAATTTTTAAACTGTTCCCATATTGCGGCAAAAATAACAGACCGTTCGAGTATAGAATGTCTCGATTGATATGCTCATCGAATTCAAGAGTTTTAACAATTTGTGGATTATCCGGTGGATCGAGACTGATTATGTTTAATCTTCCGTTGTGATCGGTCGCATATACATAATCATCAGAGATAGCAACGCCAATATCAACCCCGCCCCAGATACCCAGCTCCGTGGTACTTACTAAATACGCTGTACTTAAAGGGTCAATATCATATATATAGAGAAATTCATCATTATATGTAACAAGATACGCATAGCCATCATGCACATTTATAAACATCGGTACCCCTTCAGGGATTTCTATAAAGCCTGTAACATGCGCGTTTTCAATCGGATCAACATCAAATATTGACATCCTGCCAGAACCCTGGAGAGAGTAATATGACGTGCAAAATAAAAAACCTTTTTCAAAATCCAGATCTGTCAGGTGATATTCAGTAGGAACAAATTTCAAGATAACCGGCTGTTCAGGCTGTGAGATATCGATAATCAGCAAACCATAATTATCACCGTGATGGACCCTTTTGACCGATACATAAAGATAATCACCGGAACGGCATAGACTGCCAGTCCGTTGGATCCAGTTAAACTCTCCCAGCATAATTGGTGTTTCAGGTGGGTCGATGTCCCAGGTCTGGAAGTTGAGATTTTCAAGTACGGCATAACCATCGTTACTTGTCGCTGAATAGACCGGGCCTTCAATTGTACTTGCGATGTATGGGTATTCATTATTTTCGATATTCAACAGCGTTACATCACCTGTTTTACCGTACACCCCAAGAATATCATCATCAAGCCAGACTGTGCCATTCTCCGGAACACCAGGGACAAAGTTAAGACCTCCAAGCCCATCAGTTGTTACCATAAGATTTTGCTGGGCAGTGTAGTAAACATATCCGTTCTGCACTTTGACAGACCAGTAGCCAACATCGCTGAGGGTGTTCCTGGAAATAGTGCTAAGGTTTTCGGGATGATCTATATTAAATAAATACAGATCCGGACTCTCTTTAAATAAACCCCAGACAAATGCAATACTATCTGACACACCAATCGCTGTGGCAGTGGTGTAATAGGTCCAGTCATAAATCCAGTCATAATATGAATACATTGACTCCCAGGCAACAAAGTGAGCCTGATTCAATGGATCAATGTCATATATAAATATGGATGCAGAAGCAATATATAAATACCCATCCTTCACAACGGCAACCCCGGATGATCCGTAACCACCCATGGCTTTATAGTCAAGATAATAGTAAATATAAGCAGTTGCCGGCTCTGAAACATCGATAACAAACAAACTATCATATGTGGATACATACAGGTAAAGTTCATCAAGTTGCATCCATCTTAAAGTATCATCCGTTTCAATGGTTTTTACAATCAGCGGATTTGACGGGCTCGAGATATCAATAATCTGCAAGCCAACACCATCATTAAGTACGTATAGATATGGCCAGTCGATTCTGTAATCCACCAGGTTAATATTCAGTAACTCAGGAGTTATTATTTCAGGATTCATGACGCCTGACTCACTGGCAATGATTATTTCTAATGGGTCGACCAATTCACTGGAGTCACCTTCATCATCTGTGACGCGAAGTTGAACTAAATGGAGGCCGGAAGTATCCCATGCATGGTAAATCTCCGATCCGGTTTCATCATAAGTGCCATCGTTGTTCCAGTCCCATTCATACAGGGTGATCTCGCCGCCATCCATGTCATATGAATCGGTTCCCCAGAAATGCACAGGCTGGTTTAAATTTTGGGGATTAGGATCAGCATGAGCTATCGCTACAGGCTTTCCTTCAACCCTGACATCAATAACCTGGTACGCCTTCATATCAATCCATGGGAAATTCGGGTTGTAATCGTTGTCCTGTACCGTGATCAGGCACTTATAATATCCACCCGGTGCGAGATTCTGATTGGTCAATGCAACATGGTATCGTGAAAAATCATCGGTCTCTGATTTATATCCAGCTATCTTTTCTCCATCGAAAAGTTCCGGGCATTCAACAACTGGCGCGTCGTGGGTTTCTTTTCCGCCATAATCATAAACATCGATCTGGAGCCACGTTGTCCCCCCTTCATCGGTCATCTCTTCCATAAATGGTGTAACCACAATTTTCCATGGTTCCGGTGAATTAGCGTTCGGTCCGAAATCGGTCATGGGATCATCTACAGGCGTTTCAATCGGTACAGCCCACGACGCATCGACCGCGTAACCAAATACAAATTCATTCGCGGGATATTTCAATGAGTATGTTCGCGTGACCGAGTCGCCTGTTAATAACGCGTTACGGGTGTTCGACGGGTCATCCGAAATATGCCTGATGTACCCATTCACTACCGCGTTGGGCAGGATTTCGCTGGCATACACACCCTGGAAATACTCCTGTACCGGTGGAGCTGGCATTCCGATTAACCATGTATTGTACAGTGACGTGAACCCGTCCGGATTC
>DAOVJF010000040.1 GCA_030673355.1 Planctomycetota bacterium
AATTCATGGGGACGCTTTTCCATGCTTCCAGCGTTGAAAGTGTCCCCATGAATTCTTAGTTACACGGGACACCTTCAACGCTGGAAGCATGGAAAGGCGTCCCTGAATCTAAGATTGGTTAATACCTGGTATAAATATTAAATCTCTATCTCAATAGTTATTTCCCGACATATCCAAGCGCTTCAAGTTGTTCCCGCAAACTTGGGTCCATGTCAATGGAAGCGGACTCTCTCCCCTGCACTCTCGACCAGAATTTCAGGTTCTCAACGACATTCGGCCATCCGGGCTCACTCCAGTCAATCGCGCCAAACGTGTCGGTTGTCTCGCGTGGATCGGCCGATAGATCGAATAACTGGAATTCAGGAAGCCGTCCATCCGCGGATGGCGCATAGATAAGTTTGGCGTCCCGGTACCTGAACCCAAAGATCCGGCCAACTTCGGTCTCGTACCGTGTCGGAATGCCGTAAGTCAGCATCGGAATATAATCCCAGCCGAAATTCAGCGCCGTGTCGAAACCCGTTGCCGATCTGCAAAGGTTATGATCCCACCCACCGGCCGCACCCTCGATATCCAGATGGATTTCATCGGCTGTTACCGGATAATCAATCTCAAGGAAATCCAGGACGGTGTAGTAAATATCGCTGACATTCACGAGTTCGCCGATTCGCCCGCCCTCGATCCCATTCTCCACCAGGTCTGGATTTCGGATTATCAACGGGACATGGACCGTCGATTCGTAAAGCCTGTTTATATGCCCGAGATATCTCGTATCGAAAGCCTCGCCATGGTCGGCTGTAATTATCAGAAGGGTATTGTCCCATAATCCAATTTCAGATCCCCGGTCGATAAACCTCCCGATTTCCCGGTCGGTGAAAGTAATCTCGCCCCGGTACCGCGCCCGTCGTTCGGCTACAATTTCATCGGTCCACTGGGGTTCCTCCGCTTCCCATTCCGCTGAGACCGGATAACGATCGCGGTATTGAAATTCAGGAATATTTATTTCCGTCGAATACATGGTGTCGAACGGTTCGGGCGGGCTCAATGGAGTGTGCGGATCATAAAAATGAAGGAAAAGGAAAAATGGTTCCGATGGTCGATCGTCAAGCCAATCAAGAGCCTGGTCGACAACAATATCGGCAGGTTTTTTCAACCATCGTATACCTGCCCCGGCACCTGAAAATACCTTCCTGTAAATTTTCATCGCGGTAAGCGACGAAACATAACCCGGAAAAATTCGTGTCCGAAAATTGTCCACGAAAATATCGTTATAATAATGGAAACCTCTCTGGAGTCCGCACGCATCCCGCGAGAGAGGCGACCCCCCGATCACGGCGCCTGTTTTATAGCCCGATGCATCCAGTATTGTAGCGAGTGTGGGAATTCCAACCGGTAACTGGCGGCCATTTCCCATAATTCCGTGACCGCTGCGTTCGTCCGGTTGAAGCCCTGTAAGCATGCTCATATGCGACGGGCCGGTGATTGGGATCGGGCACACCGCGTTATCGAATGTGAGCGAACCCCCTGAGATCCGATCGATGTTTGGCGAATAGGTAATTTCAGATCCGTAACATCCGAGATCGTCGGCCCGGAGTGTATCGATTGAGATCAGCACGACATTTGAATTTCGTCCGGTGAGGCTGGTGCCCGATGGGTCGGACCCCGTTGTCGATGGTCCGTTGATTAGTGACGGCACGAATGGAAAAACTCCTGCAACGATCCAGAATACAATAAGTGGAATTCCCTTAGCTTTGCGCGCAAGGTTACCCGCAATCCAGCTAATCAGTGGATAGAAAATCAAGGCAATTACAAACGGTCCAAGTACTATCAGTAACGCTTCGATCTGCGAAGTTGCCGATCCCGCCGCCCCTCCGGGGAACCTGGTCTGCAGGACCGGAACGGTTATAAGGAACAGCGCCAGACCGGTTAGACATCCGGTGAATCGACCATAATAAACATGAGATTCAGTACTAAGCCTGACGTTAGACAGCCATACCGATATTCCCCATGCCGCCGGAATCAGGAGAAGGAAATAGAATAAAAAGTAAAACAGGCTGAGATATTCAAAATTTTCAGGTTTCCCGGATGCAAAATGTTCCGCAATATTCCAGACAACAAGCAATCCAACCGGAAGCAGTGTAAAAAAATACAGGATGGCGAGACTTGATTTGTAAGTCCAGCCGCGAATTTTTGCCAGTGCCCTGATTACGAAAAGCAGAATTAATAAATATGGTATTCCGGTGAGAAATGTAAGGATCGCCGACGAATTGAAAAATTGCCAGGTAGCCATGAAACCGGACGCCAGTAATGGACGGCCGTTTACAATAAAACTCGCGTCGATAAGTCCGGCGATTATGCCAAATAGCAGGAGGGCCTCAAATGCATCTGCAAATCCGGGTTGTGATTTATCATTATTTAGATCGGAATTCATTGTAATTTTAAATTACATATCTTCACTGATATAACCGAGGGCTTTAAGTCCGGCGCGTTGCTGGGGAGTCAGGTCGGAAAAATCGACCGATTTCCCCTGTATCAATGCCCATGCCGTCAACGATTCAACGGCATCCGGGAATATGTGATCCTGCCAGATAATTTCAGGGAAAATGTCCGTAAGTTCTTCCGGGTCGGTTTCAACGTTAAAATACTGGTACGCAGGCAACACAGGTTCGCAATCCGGCCCGTAAATCATTTTCCCTTTCGGATAACGGTAAGAGAAAAACCTCCCGAGGTCATTGCCCTCAATTTCCCCGATTGTGTAAGACTGGCTGGCGATGTACTCCCATCCTGTACCCTCGCCTGTTGAATTCTCTCCATGTGAATCTACGGCAAGGCCAAGCAGGCTGTGATCCCAGGATGTCAATGCTCCCGGCACTGCCTCGTGCATTGATTCCACACTTTCCGGGGGTTCAAGATTAAGGAAATCCAGAACGGTGAAAAATACATCGCTTACATTCACAAGTGTATCGATTCGCTGTCCTGTCAGACCCGCCTTGGCTTGATCCGGGTTGCGAACCATGCATGGTACATGAATAAGATGCTCATACAGCCTTGCCGGGTGGCTGAAATAATAATCATGCTCGAAACTCTCGCCATGATCCGCCAGTACGATTATTAAAGTATTATCCCAGAGGTCGCGTTCAGCTCCCCAATCCATCAACCTGCCGATCTCATGGTCCATGAAGCTGATCTCACCCCTGTATTTCGAGCGGAAAAACCGGTGATCATCGGGCGTAAGCGTTCCGACTTCATTGATCAGGTCGAAATAATTAATGTAAAGCCCTTTGTACTTGCCATCGTAATCAGTTGTGTACATTGTATCGAACGGAGGCGGCGGGGCATATAAATAGTGAGAATCGAAATAATGGAGGAACAGGAAGAAAGGTTCGCCGCCATTCTCCTCGAGCCATTTTATTCCAAGGTCCGTGACTTCATCCGCGTCCCTTGACCTGCCGCCCAGCGGGCTTGTATCGACCGTGACAAACTTCCTGAAAATTTTCCCGGCCGTTATGAACCAGAATTCTGAAGGGATTATATCCCTCGGCAGAGTTTCGTAGAAAATGTCGTAAAAGTAATGAAATCCCCGCTCGAGCCCGCTTGATTCGCGGATCATCGGGTATCCGGAAACGACAGCCCCTGTATTGTAACCGGTGCTGTCAAGAATCGATGCCAGTGTCGGCACATCCCCTGGAAGCCTGATACCGTTTGCCTTGACCCCATGTCCGATATCCAGATCGGGCTGGAGTCCGGTAAACATGCTGCTATGGGATGGTCCTGTCAGTGGAATTGGGGCAATTGCATTATCGAAAACGATGCTGTCGCCGGCGAGTGCATCGAGGTTGGGGGTTTCGACAACTTCATTCCCATTAAAACCAAGTTCATCATAACGTGTGGTGTCAAGGGTAATGACAAGCACATTCGATGGACGTCCGGATAATTCCGCACCCGATGGTACCGTCCCGGCGAGTCGATCGCCAACGAACAGGAGCGGTATGTAGATAATAATAATCGCCACTATCCAGAAGACCCCGATCAACATCCCATTTTTTACGCGGGCCATGAGAGAGAAAATCCAGTGGGCAACCGGCCAGATTAAAAGGGCTGCGAGAACCGTGACAAGTGTAATTACCAGGTTCTCAGGTTTGCTTACCACTTCGGAGTAAGTATTTGCAAGTCCGATAAAGTAAACATACTGCCAGTGGATGGAACCGACCAGGTATACGAGGACGCCTACTGTGATGGCGCTGAGCCTGGCTAAAAGGACCCTTTTTTCTGTATGTACCCTGACTCCTGCCAGCCAGAATCCCACTGCCCAGCATACTGGCACGATCACAACCAGATATTTAAAGAAATACAATGGAAATTTCAAATCGGCAGCAAGGATATTGTCACCGGCAAGAAGGAGTGAGAAACTCCGTCCAATCACCAGGCCCGCAGGTATTAACGCAAATGCGTAGAGCCATGCCAGTGTACTTTCCAGGCTCCATTTTCTTACCGATGCTATGGGCTTGAGAATCAGAAAAACGATAGTGAGGTAAATTACCAGTGGGATAATGGTAAAAAATATGCCTGCCGACATAAAACGTAGCGCAAGCAGAATATCTTCAGCCAGGTTTGGAGCTTTGGTGAGGAGGTAGCTGACATCAGAAATGCCGTATGCAGCCCCGAAAAATACAGCAGCCTCAAGTATATGTCGGAATCCGGGAGCGGTTTTGTTTTCTGGTGTCAAGATGCAACCTGCCTGCTGGAATGGCCTGGCGGCAGAAACCGGTTACATGTAGTTTCCAAACCGGTTGCTCCGGACCTTGGGTTCTTCATCGTTCATATTCCATTCAAGAATATAAAGCTCGGTGTCCTCTACAAATCCCCTGACAACTATGAGCTTACGGTAGAAGGTCCCATCTCCCCTGAGGTTATCTTCATGGTCCAGGTATTGCTGGTGGAAAATCTGGAAGGCTGTCTGGGTGGCAATATTACGGGCACCCTCGTCCATATCTCTCCCTGCTCTCAGGTGGAGAAACATCTCGCCCTTCTCAAATTCCACCATTATCGTGCCGTCTTCATTTTTAGCCAGATCGGCCGCAAGTTCCTCGTTGGCAGCCAGGAGAGCCGGCATTTCCTCGTAAATCTCTAAATCGACATTGTATTCACCGGTGCGACATCCAGTAAGGATAACCATCCCGATAAATAAAACTCCAAGTATAATTTTCTTTTTCATGATATTACTCCAGTTTTAGTTCTACTGCCGGCTTGATTTATATCATATCCTGTGTTTCCGAATGGTGTGTCTCGACCCTCCCGTCGCTATTAATTTCAGACCAGCCAATGTTGTGATCACTCGTCATCTGCATGTCGAACAATTCGACTTTCAGGTTGAACCTGGGTCTCATATTGGCTGGATAGGTATCCCTCCATTGACGGACGATCGTCTCGAGCCAGTTACGCTGGTGAAATGGATTCATTGTATTACGGTCTATTACGATCCTGAGACGGGTCGGACGAAATTCATGCTCGATAATAACATTCGAATACGATACACTCTCCCATCCAATGATAGTCCAGCCGTTGGTCTCCTCCTCCTGTATCCATTCCCATAAAGCTGTCTGGACCTCTTTATCCTGTCTTGAGTTTCCAGGACAGCCTGCAAGGAACGGAACGACAAGAAAGACAAGAAGTAAATAAGCCAGTTTTTTCATTCTTTGGCCTCTCATTAAAATTATTGTGAATTATTTACAGTTATTAGCAAACCGTGTAAGCACATCTAATTTTATCAGAGTCGGGGACAAATCTCAATTAGAATGGCTGATCCGTAACCTCAAGGTCCAGGCTTCCCAGTTCCCGGTAAAACCAGTCCGCTTCCAGGGAAACCGCGTAAATTCCGATCGTGAAGTCACCCTCATTCTCGATCGCGAACCTCGCCTGGTATAAATTTTCCCGGTATGACATCGGAATTTCATAAACATCCAGGCTCTCATCATGAGGAATTATCCTCAGGAACACCTCTTCGACATCGTCGATAAATTCAAGCCTTAATGTTATGAATTCCCCTGTATGCATCCATTCGGGGTACGGATCGGGTTCGACAAGGTTAATGTTCCTCCTGCAAAAATCCTGGACTACAAGCACGGTTCCGTAACCCCTGTAAATCGCGTCAGGGTCCGCTTCGGTATTAAGTTGCTGGTTCGACCCATCCAGATCCTGGTAAAAACCGATTCCGACATGTGTTACGTCAGGGTCCATGATATTAGCCTGATGGTCCCGGCTGCTTAAAAACCCATCCATTAAGGAATCGACCACATCATGGAGGTCTTTTCCGAACGTTCGAATGATCCCGATGTTTTCTGAGACCCTGTTCGGTACTCCAAACCGCCGCGCGCGATCATCCGGGCTTTCATTATCGGGTGAGAAATGGTCGAAATAATCCCGCCGGGCCATGTCGACAGCGTGACATTGACTCGACCGTGCAAGATTACTATCAAGGCTCACGAGTGGAAGCCCCTCAGAATATCTCAACATGTTGATCGCCTGCAGCATGAGGAATTCTGCCCGATCCTCATCAAAATCCACAAGGTATACATCCGCATCCGCACGCTGCCCGGATATGAATACCAGGGATAAGATTACAACTACAACCAGTGAACGTATATACCGGAATTTTCCGGATTCTGTCTGTTTCCACATATTATTTGTACTTATCGTCATTTTCCCTGATGGAATTTACACATCACTGCCATTATAAGCAAGGAATAGCCCTGAATATCCACTAAAAAGCTCTAAAATTTCCTGCACAGCGTTTAAAACAGAATAACCCGCGCAGTAAACAGACAGTCAGGGAGCCTCCATTGCTTGGTTTTCTACTAATGGACCAAGCTCTCATTTTATCGTGCCTTAGCGAGTGGTTGATTATACCGCATATACCACTCTCTCAGGGGTCATGGCTCCGATACTACCGGCTGGTCTTGAGTTGTTTTATGCATAGTCGGGTATCGTCAGTGCGATCTTAACCGGGTTGTCCCCTTGACATCCCAATCCTCATGCGGTAGATTTTTTTGTTGCACATATAACGTCCTGCGGGAATAGCTCAGTGGTAGAGCGCGACCTTGCCAAGGTCGATGTCGCGGGTTCAAATCCCGTTTCCCGCTTTTTTTTATGCCCAATTCCATTACGATTAAACACCCGGCAAAGCAATTTTCACCTTCATCCAAGGATTAAATAACCAATGGCAAAGAAACTTTCCACATCTACTGAATTCGAGCAATTCTCCCCTACAACATGGCATGTCGCGATCAGGGTTCCCAGTGAAAAATTCAAGATGGAACAGGATAAAATTTACAGGGATCTCGCTGCCAACACGAATATCCCCGGTTTCCGGGCCGGAAAAGCTCCAAAAAATATCCTTAACAGGCATTTTGGAAAGGAGCAGATTCTCGCCGATTCATACGAAAAAGTAATCGAATCCACTATCTGGCCGGCTTTAAGAGAAAAGGAATTTACTATTGTCGGGCAACCGAGAATCGACTTCGAACCCTGGACCGATGGATCTGAATTCAATTACAGGGCCGTCTTTGAGATTGTCCCTCCCATTCCGGATATCGACTACGAATCCATTACATCAACGCTTCCAGTTCGAGAAGTAACCGATGAAATCCTTCTGGAAGAATTGCGCAGGCTCGGCATGCGGCTGGGTGAATCGAAAAATATCACCGATCGTACTGTAAAAAACGGCGACCTACTCATGATTAACTTCAATGGAGAGGCCCCGGATGTAACGATCAACTCCCTTAAAGGCGAAATTCCATGGCAGGTGACCAACGAGATGATGGAAGTGGAAGTTGGTACCGGTAAAGCCATAATAGGCCTTGATGAGCATCTTGTCGGGATGGAACTGGAGGAGATCAAGGAGTTTGAATTTGAATTGCCCGATGACTTCAGCGACCATCGTGTTCGGGGAAAAACTATCCAGGCGAAAGTAAGGCTCCAGGGAATTAAGGAAATTACCCCGCTAAAATTGACCGACGAAATTATCAAACAGAAATTCAACGAGCAGGGTCTTGAGAATCTCGACGACCTGAGAGAAAAAATGAAAGCGGAGATTGAAACTGAATTCAGCCGGAGCGATGGCAACGACAAAGCGGACCAGCTCGAGACTTCGCTTTCTATTATGGAGGGTTTCCCGCTCCCTGAAAACCTGGTGCGCAGTAAATTTGCAGAGTTGATCGACCGGACGCTGGAATCACTCAACTCCGAAGGGAAGGACACTTCCGATTTGATGAAGGAGGATAACGAGAAAGGCATCAAGATGCGCAAGCGTGCTCGATACCAGGCTGAGAGAATGGTCCGCCTCGACCTGATCACACGTGAGATCGCCAGGAAGGAATCGATCGATATCCGGCACGAGGAAGTCGCAAATTACCTGATGATGCTTGGGATGCAGCAGGGCCTCCAGGAGAAGGATATCAAGTCCCTCCTTAAGGATCCTCAATTTGTCGAAGGGACAAGAAATGACATTTTTCGCAAGAAGGTGACATCGTTCCTCCTTGAAAAAATGCAGGTCGAAAGGGTATCTGAAGGTAAATTCCGGGGATTTCTTGATACATTAAGAGAGAGAGAACTCAGTAAGGAAAAAGACTTTGTCGACAGCATCGACGATCCCTTAGCAACTTTCGAGATTGATTATCTCGGTGACGCTCTCAAGGAAGTAAAAGAAAAGGCCCGGGAAAAGACGGAGGAGACCGTAACTGAGACGGCTGGCTCCACTGACGCAGAAAATATGGTTGACAGTCCGGAACCCGCTGATCCTGAAGAGAAAGAAACTGTAGATACGGACGGATGATATTGACCAATGACTTCACCTGAACAAGTTGCACCATTACAGATTCGAGCGCATACCCTGTTGTGCCTGCAGGGATATAAAGGCCTTGGATATTCTCCCGAATTCATCCGGAAAATGGATGAGGTTGCCGATCTACTCAGGAAAGATCCTGAAACCGAGGTGCGGATAATATGTGCCCCGGATGTATTCTGTGCTGTGTGCCCTAATCTTGACGGCAATCACTGTGTCGCGGATGAATTAAAAAACACCGGAAAGGTGAACGGCACACCGGATGAATCGACATTAATGGATTACCTCGTTTTAAAAAAACTTGGTTTTCGGGAAAATGAGATTCACCGGTGGTCTGCGATCCTGGAAACAATAGGGCGGAATGTATCATCATCGGATATGGATCTCTTATGCGGCGGGTGCCGGTGGCGGGAGTACCCTCACTGCGCGAACGCACTGGATGCGTTGAGTGAAACCTGGACTTATCGCTTGAACCAGGGGAACTGAAAAGCGCTCCTATTGACCGGGAAACAGGATTTTCTCTCGAAACTTCACTATCACCGTACACATGTCACCTTTATCTCCCGATAGTAAACTGTATCTTTAAATTATATAAAGTCTTCACAGGGGCTGTCTGGTACAATATGTGAGGGTCCAAAAAAATTTAAAGAACACCTAAGGAGTAACAAGATGGGACTTATTCCATACGTAATTGAGCAGACCAGCCGGGGAGAACGGACATACGACATTTATTCCCGGCTCCTGAAAGACAGGATCATCATCCTTGGCCGGCCCATCGATGAGCACCTGGCCAATACTGTTGTCGCAAGCCTTTTATACCTTGAAAAAGAGGACCCGGAAAAGGACATCGACCTTTATATAAACACCCAGGGCGGACTTGTCACCCAGGGCCTGGCGATATACGACGCGATGCAGATCCTGAAACCCGATGTCTCAACGATCTGTATTGGGGTCGCGGCCAGTATGGGCGCCCTGTTACTCGCCGGAGGCGCGAAAGGCAAAAGGTTCGCTCTTCCGAACGCCGAGATTTTAATTCACCAGCCATCCGGCGGTGTCCAGGGACAGCAGACCGATATCGGCATCCATGCCGAAAACATCCTTAAAACCCGTCAACGGCTTAACAGGATAATTGCCCACCATACAGGAAAAGATATTGAACGGGTCCAGGAAGATACCGAACGCGATAAATACATGACTCCGGAAGAAGCTAAGGAATACGGCATTATCGACGAAATAATTACTGAACGCCGCGGTCCGGTCGAAGACACAAAATCTGATTGATTCCATGATCCAATGGAGTAAAATTGACGAATAGCATTAAAAATATAATTAACATCATTGCCAGATCACCTTACCCGGGGTATTTTTATGATGAATACTCCCGGGTTTCGGATATAAACCATGCCTGATTTCGATTCTGATGACGTCCGGTGCAGTTTTTGCGGCCGGCCTAAAAACCGTGTAAACAAACTTGTTGTCGCTCCCAACGGCATTTACATCTGCGACCGTTGTGTCGAATTATGCGTGCAGGTCATCCACGAGGATTCCTCGGTACGTTTAGGTGCCCGTGCCGATCGCACCCCTGTAGACCATCTTGCGGTCAGGACCCCAAAAGGCATAAAAGCCCAGCTCGATGAATATGTAATCGGGCAGGAAATTGCCAAAAAAACCCTTTCGGTTGCCGTTTACAACCATTACAAACGTATTAAGAGCTATTTCCAGCCTAAGGCGGGGGTCGAACTTACCAAGTCCAACATTTTGCTGATCGGTCCAACCGGAAGCGGCAAGACCCTTCTCGCCCAGACCCTCGCGAAAGTGCTCGATGTTCCATTCGCGATTGCCGACGCGACCAGCATTACGGAGGCCGGGTATGTGGGTGAGGATGTTGAAAATATCGTTTTGAAGCTGTATATCGCTTCAGAAGAAGATATCGAACAGACACAGATCGGGATCATCTATATCGACGAAATCGATAAAATCGCCCGTAAGAGCCAGGACAATCCATCGATCACCCGCGATGTCTCAGGCGAGGGCGTCCAGCAGGCGTTGTTGAAAATTGTCGAGGGTACGGTCGCTAATGTCCCTCCGCAGGGCGGTCGAAAACATCCCGACCAGGCGTACATTCCGATCGATACAACGAATATCCTCTTCATAGCGGGAGGAACATATGAGGGTCTTGATGAAATCATCCGCGCCCGGAAAGAACATCAGACCATGGGTTTCCGCACCGATGTCAAACCCCGTACTGGAAAAGCGGCATCGGAAATTGTTAAGGATGTCCTTCCGCACGACCTTGTCAAGTTCGGATTCCTTCCCGAATTCGTCGGGCGATTCCCGGTGATTACAACGGTCGACGATCTTGAAGAGAGCGATCTGGTACGGATATTAACCGAACCGAAAAATGCGATTACAACCCAGTTCGCGGAATTACTGGCGCTCGATGGAATAAACGTAGAATTCTCTAAGGAAGCGCTGTGTGCGATCTCTAAAGAAGCAATGAAAAGAAAAACGGGCGCGAGGGGCCTTCGCAGCATCATCGAGGCAATAATGCTCGATGTCATGTACGAAAT
>DAOVJF010000077.1 GCA_030673355.1 Planctomycetota bacterium
TAGCGGCTTGAATCAGCCCGCCTTTTTCATAGGTTATGCAAACCGCGAGCCCATCGATTTTATGTTCGACCACATAATGGATTTTCGCATCTTCCGGAAGGTCGATCGTTTTCCTGAGACGTTTTTCAAATTCCCTCAGCTCATCATGAGTGGTTGTATTCTGAAGCGAAAGCATCGGGAAACGGTGAGTGACAGTCTTGAATTCATCGAGTGGTTTCCCGCCGACACGAACGGTTGGGGAATTCGGTGTAATTAAATGGGGATTTTCGATTTCGATCTGTTCGAGCCTGTTGAACAGCGCGTCGTACTCGCCATCCGAAATGACAGGATCATCCATGACATAGTAACGGTGCGAATGGTACTCGATCACCTTTCGAAGATCGTCAATGGAAGATGCATCGAAGTTCTCTGGACTACGGTCAAGCGGTATTCCGGGTTTGTCGAAAAGTGGGCTCACTTGAAAGGGGATTTTAACATATTGGGGATAAGAAAATTCCGGAAGTGGGGTATCCGGGGATTAAAACCAATTCCATTTTATAATTCCTTTTTCAGGTGCGCCGACATTCCTGTCGGCATCCATCAATAAAGGCCGACAGGAATGTCGGCGCACCTGAAATAAATGCTATTTTCTGGAAATGGTATAAGTTCATTGTTATATATCACTCATCGAGCTGATAACAGTGCAAGGACGGTTGAAATCGGGTATTATTCGCTCTGATGGTTGAGCGGATTATTCAATCTAAGAAACGAGCCGATGAGATCGAGCATGTGTCCCTCCGACCGAAAACGCTCAAGGATTTTATAGGCCAGGAGCGGGTCAGGGACACGCTGTCAATTGCACTGGAGGCTGCGGGCAACCGGAATGAAGCGCTCGACCACATCCTTTTCTACGGTCCCCCGGGCCTTGGAAAAACAACGCTCGCCCATATCACCGCTGCGGAACTTGGCGTCAATCTGACCACCGCGAGCGGACCGTCCCTTGAAAAGGGCAAAGACCTTGCGGCGATCCTAACCAACCTTGGAAAACGGGATGTCCTTTTTATAGACGAAATTCACCGACTCAACCGGGCGGTCGAGGAAACTCTTTATCCGGCGATGGAAGATTTCGTGATAGATATCGTCATCGGATCAGGTCCGCATGCCAGAAGTATCCAGCTTAAAATAGAGCCATTCACGCTTATCGGAGCAACCACCCGTGCCGGGTTGCTGACAGGGCCGCTTCGCGACAGGTTCGGAATCCACCAGCACCTTGAATTTTATTCGGTTGAGGAACTCGTAACGATTCTCAAACGAAGCGCGACGGTCCTGGATGTCGAACTGACACCGGAGGGCGCGGACGAAATCGGGAAGCGTTCCCGTGGAACTCCAAGGGTCGCGAATCGACTGCTCAAAAGGGTACGGGACTGGGCACAGGTTAAAGGGGATGGTGTTATTTCGGGCGATGTGGCTGTAACCGGTTGCGAGGGTCTCGGAATCGATAACCGCGGGCTGGATCCGCTCGACCGGAAATTCCTGTCGCTGATTGTTGAATTTTACGATGGTGGTCCGGTGGGGATCGAAACTCTTGCCGCTACATTAAATGAGGAAAAGGACACGATCACCGACGTGATGGAACCGTTCCTGTTAAAGATCGGATTTCTCCAGCGGACATCGAGGGGACGGTGCATAACCAGGGGCGCGTGCGAACACCTGGAGATGGATTACCCACTATCGAAGCAAACGGATTTGCAAGAGGACTTGTTTGAGGATTAGTGCAGTTGGGGTATTACTGGATTTTTTAACGTGCCGGGATTATATTAGGCGTATCGACGTGCCGGGATTTAATAAGTGGTTGGTGCAAACAGGTTATTCCCAATAACCGGATTAATTTTCAAATTAAAGTTTTCAAGGAGTGAGACCTCATGGTGAAACTCAAGTCAACCGTACAGAAGCCGCCCGAATCTGAATATGTTAAACGGTCCCCAGATGAACCAGCCCCGATCAAACGCGCTGTTTTGTTTATCCATGGGATCGGTTTGCAGCGACGGTTTGAAGAACTGACGAATTTTGTAAACGGGCTCCTCGATGCCGACGCCTTGAAAAGGTTCCGTAATAACGGCAAAAAACTGAGTGATGAATTAAAAGAGATGTATGAGAGTAAAGGTGAAGCGGGAAAGGAGATGTTCCAGGAAAAAAGTGTCACACTCGGGAAAGGCCTTGAGCTGGGAATCGAGATGTTCAACGAGTATGAACACTACGATACTCGGCTGGCTTTTAAAGTGCCCCCGGAGAAAACGGGTGATGCTCCTGTCGAAGTAGATGTATACGAGATGTACTGGGCTCCTTTCATGGCAGCACAAATTAACCTGTACGGGGTTTTACTCTGGATGATGTCGACCGTCCCCAAACTTTTCCGAAGCGCGTCGCCCCTGAGGCTCCCACCATCGGAGAGGATGGGAAAAATTATATTGGAAACGGGTCGGTTTTTGCTGGTGATTGGGGTGACGTTCCTGGTTCTCGGTGTAGTTTATGAGCTTGGATTGTGGATGATTGCGAGCGGGAGATTACTTCTTGAAAACTTCCCTACATCGCAATTTATATGGACTTGGAGATTTTTATTTCTTGTGCCTGGTTTACTACTAGCCTGTTTTATTGCATACGGTGTGGTAGGAATGAACATAATGATTGACCTTGAGCGTGCTGTCATTATCACCGGGACGATCCTTATCTATGCCATGATCGTTATCGCTGCAGGATTTAAATGGATCATTCCCCTGATAATCCTCTTCACGGTAGCCCTGATGGTCATCCTGTTACTTCAAAAATATATTGTCGGCTACCTGGGGGATGTTGCTGTGTATGTCAATTACAGCGAGGTCAGGAAGGAATTCAGTATCCGGACGGCTATTATTGAAAAAATGATCGATCACCTGAATTTCCTCCTTGGTATAAATCTCAAAACAAGAAAATTTAACCGTGAACCCGGGAGTATGAAGAAAGACGAGGGGAATATAAAACCGGAGCGTGATTACGACGATATCGTGATCGTGGCTCACAGCCTTGGATCGGTAATTGCGTATGATGCGTTGAACAGGGTTTTATATCCGAACGGCAGTGAAGAAACCGATGCGGCCAGGCAAAAAATCCGTCACTTATTTACTGTTGGTTCTCCACTCGAAAAAATCTGGTACTACTTCCGGGACCATTCGCATCGCGATGATCCTGTTTACCAGGGCATTATTGGGGAATTAAAAGGGCTGAAGAAAAAAGGACCGGATGAGAAATCGCAGTTAGATAACTGTGCCTGGACCAATATATGGGCTTTCACCGATGTAATCTCATCCCGTCTCGACCGTTATGGCGATGGTGTTGAAAATAAGCATGATCATGAAACCAATCACAAATTGTGGATTCTGAACCATTTAAAATACTGGTATTCTTCGATGGCCATGAAACATATAGGAAATAGGATATTCAGCGAAGAAAAACACGGCTGAATTAGAATTCGTTGAATTTAATATGGTGTAATTTAGCTATTGTCCTCATTATCAAAATTTTCAATATTTTACTTGCGTTATGGACTTCTTTTCATTATCCTGTTGCGCCGGGGTCAATGACGGTGAACATGGGCAGGGGCTTTTTTAAGGCCCCTTTTGTCGTGCCTATGTACAATTTGATATATAAAAGTTTTAGAAACACAGGAGCAATAATAATCAATGGACCCAAAAAGTACCCTCGTTATCTTCTCTGACATCCACTCGAATCTTGACGCGCTGGAACGAACGCTTGGCCGCCTCAAGATGATGGAAATTACCAACCACAAAAAATTTATCGGTATCGGCGACATAATCGGCTATGGACCCCAGCCGAAGGAATGCGCGGAACTTGTACGGGATTTCGCTGTCCACGTTCGTGGAAACCATGAAAAGTATCTCGGCATGGAAGGGAAAATTCGCGGCGTGAACCCACATGCTGTCCAGGCAATCGAGCTCACCCGTGGCTGTATCCAGAACAACGGCGACATGCTGGGTTGGCTTACCAGCCTTCCCGAGGACTTCATCCAGAGTACCCCTAAGGGATTCAAACTCAGGTTCACGCACTACGCGCCGAATTCGGATCTTGGTTACGTTAGGAACAAGGAAGAAGCTGCCAAGGCATTCGAGGGTGTGGCTGATGACACCACCATAACGTTTGTCGGACACACCCATCAGCCGGCGCTTATGGAATTGCGCGGGGACGGCAAAGCTGACTTCCTTCCCGGCCAGGACCTTAAAAAGCATTTCGGATGGGAAAACCCGATCACACTCGATCCGGACTCGAAATACATTATTAATGTCGGATCGGTAGGGCAGCCTCGCGATGGCGACCCCAGGGCAAGCGTGGTCCTGTATGATTTTATTTCCCACGAAATTAAATTCCTTCGTGTTGATTACGATATCGAGAAAACCCAGGAGAAAATCCGCGAAGCCGGGCTTCCCGATCACCTTGCCGATCGACTTGCAGACGGTAAGTAGACAACTGGCTGGATATTTTATATTAGCGCAAATCCCCGGTTAAGCCGGGGTTTTTTTGTTACTCCCTGACGTACGCCAGAATTCCGGGATCCCGTTTGACAGTGAAAATTCACAATGTTACGCTTTGGTAAGGCCAGATATTCAGGATTGCGAGTGAGCCATGAATGACCCGATTCCCGATCTCAAAAGCGCACTTCGCGGGACCAATGAAAAGTCCCGTAAACCAGGTATTAAGCCCGAAGATTTTCCGCCACCCCCATCCGACTGGACATCGCACCGAATCACCCGGATAACCGGCCTCGTTATTTTCCTCGCGTTGATCGGTCTTGGAATCTGGAAAGGTCAAGCCATCATCGGTTACATCAAAGCTCATCCGTTCGGAGCGGGATTAACTATTTTTGTCATTATCGTGGTTATCGCACTGATTGCAGTTTCTTACTGGAAATACCGTACCCAGGGCGATCTTGGAATGCGTTACTGGGACACTGACCGAAAAAAGCGTCCGCATTGAGATCCTGTTTCCACATTCCCTTGTTGAACATCATGTCGGCAGCCGGACTCATATAGAACTGAATCTGGCAGCATGTTATACTTTGCGATGAACATTATGGCGAGAGGGGTAAATATGAATCAAGTTGAATATGTAATTGTCCGGTGGCTGGCAGCAATTTTTATTCTTGGATTGGTAACTTTTCCAGCCAATGCGGACGAAAATTATCCTGGGGTATATTCAAACGAAAACCGCCTGGTATTTGTGAAGGGCAGCAGCGATCTGGGGGGACTGGAGGGAATCGTGATCCTTTCCTGGGAATATTCGATGGATTGGATTATCACCACCGGAGAACTGGCTGCCAAAACAGACGACAGCCTGATTATCACCGATGGGCACCAGTATGTATACAACGCGGACGGGTCGCGTCGCAGCGAATCCGAATTCACAAGTTTGATTATTTCAATAGATTGGGATGAAATGGGTTTTCATGTCCTGCCGTCGTACGGGCATTATCTCGCCCCAATGGTCCATGGAGGGCTGGCATATGCCCTGGTTGAGATAACGTCCGGACTGCCAAACCAGCTCGTACTGGCCAGTGAAGCCTATGACAGCGGTCAGAGCATAAACCTTTTCGAGGGTTTCCTTTACCAGGTATCCAATGGTGAACTGACCGCCCAGATAGCGTTTACCGAGGTCGCATTCGGGAGCCAGGGACTCGTTCGCGGCAATTTCCCGGAGGATTTCCCGCCACCACCCGAGGATTACCCATACCCGTATCCGGAATACCCGGAACCGTCATATCCGCCCCCTGGAAATGGATCAAATACCGGGACCACAAATCCCGAGGTATATCCTACCGATCCATTCAATCCATCGCTCCCAATGGGAACACCTGTCGAGGCGTCTGAGGTCGACGACCGACCGCGATTCACACTTGAGCCCGTGCATGACTACGATGTTCCACCGATTACAAGGCTCGGGGTGGTTGCATTCCAGGACCATGCCGGGGAGTGGGGGTATGGCCCGTTCTGCGATGAATTTCTCCAGACTCGCCTTGGGGAAATCGAGGGCCTGGAAGTAGTGTATATCCCGTTCGATTCTTCAAGGTTCGGGGGAGCGGTTAATTACGATCGTGCTGTCTGGTTATGTGAAGAGCATGGTGTGGATGCGCTGCTGTTGTCAGAAATTAACCAGCTTGAGATTCCCGGTGGTGTTACATCTGCAATCGCTGCAGGCTCGGTCAGAGTGAATTCCGAAATCAGCAGTATTCTGGTCGAGGGAACCGGGGGGGCTGAATTCTGGGTCGGGGAGTTTGAAGCTGACAGGATTCACGAGGTTTATGAAGTATCAAGTGGCGAGGAACCGGTTCTGAAAGGCGACCTGATGTTCCTGATCAACTCGATGGTTGACGATCTGATCGGTAGTACCAGGCTGGAGGGGGGCTATGTAGAATAGCTATTATGCCGGATTCTCTTGACAGCATAAAAAAATCCCGTAAGGCGTCTTCAGGAAAGGCCGGGAAGAAAGGCGTTATACCGGACGTTAATTTGCCTGATGACGCGCGGTTCCAGAATGTACTGGCGGGTGTGCGGGGTGGAGAAGCCGAGAGACGGCTTGACAAAATCCTCAACGATATCCAGAGGCTTTCCGTACTCCTGGCCAGGAGACGACTTCTCGAGGAACTGGAGGAATATCGCGACAGGGTTGGGGATTTTTTGAAATTGTACTTGGACGAGGTGTTAACCGTGCGTGAAGCGACCGGAGGTCGGCGCGGTCTCAGGAAGAAGAAGCTCATCGTGGTCAAGCGGATAAATGTCGAGCTGGAAGAATTAAGCAGGATGGTGCTTGGCGGGGCGCCGGAATTCAAGATCGTCAAGGAGCTGGGCACAATTGAGGGTCTTCTACTGGACCTTTACAGATAAACGGCCCATGAAGTATTGAAAAAAGACCACCAAAATTCAGGGATTGGTTTTAATGGTATTGTCGGGCAGGAAGTTCCCGTAAGGGTGCTCAATCACCTTTTGGCTTCAGACCGTCTGCCCGGAACCCTCCTGTTTTCAGGACCGGGGAGTGTGGGGAAATACGCGACCGCCCTTACACTTGCGAAAATCCTGCATTGCGATCGGGTAAAAACCGGTTACTGCGACTGCCGGTCATGCACGGCGATCCGTACCGGGTCGCATCCCGATGTGCTTGCGATCTCACGCGAGAGAACTGTCGGGGTTGAGGAAATGCGCGAGATTGTCGCTCTCGCAGGTTTAAAATCATCCAGGGGACAGGAACGGCTGATAATTTTCGATCGCGCTGAGAACATCACCGTACAGGCTGCGAACGCGGCTCTCAAAACCCTGGAGGAACCCGGTGCCCACATCCGGTTTGTCCTTGTGACGGATACCCCGGAAGCGCTCCTTCCCACGGTACGATCGAGATCTTATCGTTTGAGATTCTCACTGGTTTCACAGGAGAATCTTTTAGAATTCGCGCAGGCTGCCGGTGACGATCCGGATGACACGGATACTCTGAAAGCGATCCGGTTCGCGAGTGGACGGCCGGGACTCTACCTTCGTTACAGGCATTCCAGTGAATACAGGGAAGTCATCAATTCTACCGGAACCTGGCTGACCGGGATACTCAATTCCAGGATGGTACCCAGAATCCAGGACGCTCTTGACTGGAAAGCGGAGTTCTGGGACTATGCCGACAAATTGTCATCCGCGGAAAGGACCATGAACCTTCCGCGCGGCGGGGATGCTGATGATGTCAGAAAATTTTTTGAATCTCCGGGAAAATATATCGTTCAGCCCGCCAACTGGCGAATCGAGGGTAAAGCCTCCAGCGAAAAAAGATGGGGCCAGGGCCGCAAGGCGATGTTGCTAACCGGGCTGTTACGTCGTATCCTGTCTATGGAAATGAACCGGAAATCCGTAACTGCGATCAGCCGCCTTTACGATTTCATGGAGAAACTAAGGTACAACTGCAGTTTTGATATCGCCCTCGAAAGGCTGTATTACGGCCTGACGGGGATTACAGGATAAATTGAGCAATGATTGAAACAATTGAACAGGAGCCGGGAAAAGATATTCTCCCGTACATAGAATTCGCGCACGGCAAGCTCGGGATCGTTAAAAAAATCAAGTGGGACCCTGAGATGGGCAGACCGATCCACGGGTTGAAATTCATTTACCGCGATGAATTCGGCGAGGACTGGGGTACGATATTGAGGGGTATTCCCGAGCCGGAGATCGTGCACATCCAGGAAGAAGAGACTGAGAACGAACGTGATGAAGATGTTGAGAAATCGGACCAGGTTATCGACGGTATTGCTGTCAGGATCCTGACCGAAGGCGATCGGTCGGCCCTCGAGCAGGTTACCAGGGACGAGAAGACCTACCTTGAAACGTGCCGGGAACGTGTCGAGCATCACGGCCTGAAAATGAAGATGCTCGCGACCGACATCCGATTCGATCGCAGGAAAATCACCTTCCATTTCAGCGCGGAGGGCAGGGTGGATTTCCGGATGCTGGTGAGGGACCTCGCGAGCATTTTTCGCTGCCGGATAGAGCTGCACCAGATCGGCGCCAGGGACGAAGCCAAGCTGTATATCGGGTGCGGCGCGTGCGGCCGATTGCTCTGCTGCAGGACCTGGCTCAGAGGGTTTGAGCCTATTGGCATAAAAATGGCACGTGCCCAGAACCTCCCATTAAACCCTGGGAAAATTTCCGGAAACTGCGGGCGCCTGCTGTGCTGCCTTGGGTACGAATATGAAAATTACCTGGAAATGCTGGAAACCATGCCCAAGGTCGGTGAGAAAAAGGAAATCGACGGCACAGTATATGAAGTCATGTATGTCAGTCCACTCGCGCAGATGCTGACACTCCAGAGTACCGAGCCTGACGAGAGGCACAAGAGGGTGAAATGCACGAGCGAGGAGTACTATTCCGGGCACATCGAGAAGAAATAATAAAAACCTGACCTCTTTATACCAATTCCATTTTATAATTCCTCTTTCAGGCGCACCTGAGTGTATCGGGTGTATCCGTTGCTCCCCTGTTTTTTTTCGTTTTTACTGTATCCCGTGATCAGGCAAAATCCGCGTTATGACCGTGCTCAGGCGGTAATTTTCGTGTATCAGGGCAACACCCGCGATTTTCGGATTTGGCGTTTCCCACGTGTATCCGGCAACGGGTATTGAGCTTCGGGGACACGGCATTTTTCCCTTGATATAAAA
>DAOVJF010000342.1 GCA_030673355.1 Planctomycetota bacterium
AGGATAATCATCGAATAAGCGAGCCAGGCGTAGATTATCGCAACTAGTGGAATCGCGATTCCTGTCTGATTGAGTTTCATCAGCCGCTATCATAGCATTACACGATTTTCGATGTATCATTGCCTCGATGGAATAATTCATATAGACTTGCGGGTTGGCGGGGTACGGAGACACAATGCGAATATTAATCACAGGCGGAGCAGGATTTATCGGTTCCCATATCCAGGATAAATATATAGATCTTGGACATGATGTAACGGTACTTGATAACTTTTCGACTGGAAAACGGGAGTATGTCAACACGGAAGCAAACCTTATTGAAGGCGACATTACTAATGAATCCCTCGTCCGTGAAGTTTTCGAAAATGGCAAATTCAACCTTGTCAATCATCACGCGGCACAGATAAATGTCCGGTCCAGCTTCGATGACCCCATCAACGATTGCAGAATTAACGTAATCGGCACATTGAACATTTTAAAGGCGATGATCGATTTCCATGTGCCGAAAATCATTTTCGCCTCAACCGGTGGAGCGATCTATGGCTATCCGGAGATAATCCCCGCTGATGAAAATACCCCGGCAGTTCCAGGCAGCCCTTACGCGATCGGCAAACTCACCTGTGAAAACTACATCCGCAATTTAAGTGAACTGTATGGCATTCGATTTACGATTCTTCGATATGCCAACGTGTACGGTCCAAGGCAGATCGCCAGGGGTGAGGCTGGGGTTGTGGCGATTTACACCGAACGTCTTCTCGATGGCAAAGCGCCTGTAATTTTCGGCACTGGAAATAATACCCGCGATTATGTCTACGTCGATGATGTCGTAAAAGCAAATGTAAACGCAATCGGGATGGGTGAGAACGGGATTTTCAATATCGGCCGCGGTGTCGAGACAAATGTCCACGAGGTCTATGCTGCCGTATCGAAAGCTTTTGGCGATAAGGCAATTGAAGCCGAATTCGGGAATGCTGTCCCGGAGGTCGAAAGGATCGCGCTCGACGCTACACTGGCAAAAAACGGCCTGGACTGGGTACCGGTGATCGATTTTGAAACAGGGGTTAATATTACAGTCAAAAGTTTTATGTCCGCATGAATCAAAAAAATAAGCCCATATCCCTGATCATCGACATCGGGCTGGTTGTCCTGGTTGTTTTGACACGAATACTGTCCGCCAGCAAGTATCTCCATAAATGGGATTCCGTACAGTTCGCGCTTGCTCTCCATGATTACGATATCACACGTCACCAGCCGCATCCCACGGGATATCCCGGGTATATCGGACTTGGATGGATCGCGCGGTTATTTGCATCGGACGATAACTCAGCATTCGTGGCGGTGGGAATTATTTCCGGAGTGGTAATCGCTGTCGGAGTTCACCATCTGGGCCGGTTCTTCCTTGGAAACCGTGGTGGATTTATCGCGGGACTTCTCGCGACACTGAATCCGCTGCTATGGTACTTCTCAAGCATTGCTCTTTCATACATCACAGGACTCGCGTTTGCCGTACTTGCGGTATGGGCGGCGGTTATGGCAACGGGCCGGATGAGATTGCTTGGACCTCTCCTTGCCGGGGTTGCCGCGACAATCTGGCTTCCCGGTGGAATCTTAATTTTCCCGGTTATTGTCTGGAGTTTCCTCAGGGATTTTCACAACAATAAAAACGACGAGGATGACTCCGGAAAGGTTATCGGGTTGAGCATTATCACCGGAGCTGTATTATTTTTGATCCCCGTTTTAATTGCTTACCTCCCCGTGATTTTAGACACTGGCGGGTTCAGGGAGTACCTGGCACAGATCCAGAGCGAATCCGGGAAGCATGTCCTCCGATTCAATAACTGGATGACGCGTCCGTTTGGTGAATTCACCGAAAATACCGAAGCCATCGCGAATTTGCTTATTCACGGACTCGGTATGTGCAGATGGCTATTACTGATTCTCTTAGTTCCGGTACCCGGTGAAATCGGCTGCACGCCAAAAAAAGTCACAGGATTTCTTCCGCTCGCCGTGATCGCGTTTATCGCGCTTTACTGGGGGAGTCACCTGGCTGTACGCATGATGGGGATAATTTTATTCCTCTATTCAGCATGGAATTTATTGCCCGCGCCAACAAAAATTCATGACTTAAACCGGATGTGGCTACTGTTCTGGTGGATTGTCCCGGGATTCATATTTTTCACGCTGGTCCATGTTAATTATGTCGGAATCCTGATTATATTCCTTCCTCCCCTGATTATGATGGTCGCTTGGTCGATCGAACGAGCCGCGTCGTTTATGGCCCTGCAGACCGTAAGGGAAGAGACATCAGATGAGAAGGAAAATGAGGAAAATGAAGAACCGGTTACAAAACCCGGGACCCAACCGGATATCAGGGTCGGGAAATTTGTGGCATGGGTGTTGATCATCCTGGTGGCGATGAACGATGTCGGGGGATTCACGGATAAAAAAAACCATGAAACCTGGTTCGGAATTATATCAAGTGACCGGATGATTGAAAGTGTGATCGATGCGGTCCATGAAGTCCCCGTTCCTCTTGAGGAGGTCCTGTTGTTAGGGGATTCGGATGGTTATCGTCACTGGGCTTATTATATTCCGGAAGTGAACACTGTCTGGATAAAATACCTTCTGTATTTTCCCGTTCGGGAAGGGCTGGGTATCTGGATATCGAGAGACAGGGATCAAAGCAGGCTATTCCCTCTGATAACCATGAACGAATCGGTCGAGGATGGAGGAATCGCGGTAATTTCGCTTGAAGGGTTAACGGGAATAGTTGTATTTCCAGATGAGATGTTAAAGTACGAGGGAGCGGGAATTTTATATCCAATGGGTATTGATGAAGAAGTTGAGGATTCGGTGCCGATTGCATATTTTCTTGAAACCGGTCATGCTGAAGAGATTCTTTTTGGGGGAGGAAAATGGTGGATTGAGTAGTATTCATGCTGGATTATATAAGATAAAGATTTGTCGATTTATAAATAGATAATAAAGAATTCTTCTTTACATATGCTACTGAGTTTGGTATAGTTTATTCTGCTATGTCAGGCGGAACCGAGATACCCCCGATCAGGGTGGCTGAAGTATTTGTTGACGGCCGATGTGTCGGATTTCTATCCGATGTCATTCTGAGTCGGGAAGAAAATGGTGGGTTCATGCTCGAGGGTGACTGGTCGGGCTATTCAAATGTACTTGGAAATAGCTCTCAGTACACGATCAGCATTCCCCGTTATGAGTGCAAGTTCCTGGCGGTTAAGGTGGAAGCGGATCCGGAATTGAGTACCGGTCGGGTTCTGTTCAAGAATGCCAGCTTTCTGCCGGACGGTCCGGGAACATGGATTGACAAGCCAGGGGAAGCATGAACGCGCATTGAGTCTGTGCATTGAGGGGATGCCACCAGTTATGGTGGCTTTTCCATTTCCCACTTTACATCCCGTTGTAAATCCACCCGGCATCAATCAGGACCTCCCTGTGATCGAACGCCAGAATGAGGTCCTTTAACTCATCTCTTGAAAATAGCTTCGCTTCCGATGCGTCGTCCGCCCCAGTTAATTCACCGCTTTTATAATCGGCCCTGAAAACTATACTGACTGTGTGCCCTCTGGGGTCGCGTTCCGGATCGGAGTAAACCCCGAGGATGCCTTTCAGCTCGATCTCAATACTGCATTCCTCCCTGGCCTCCCTTACACAGGCGTTATCGACCGTTTCACCGATATCGACAAACCCTCCGGGCAGCGCCCATGACCCTTTAAAAGGCGGATTCCCGCGTTTTATTAACACGACCCGCCCATCCGGGTATTCAATTACGGCGTCTACAGTAAGTGCGGGGCCTTTTATTTCCGACATATCAGATCCTCGACATTTGAAAGATTCGGCCCCAAGTGTAACACTTATAACCGGTGGTAAGAAATCACTCTTGTCCAATATATAATTTCCTAAAATGGTTTAAATTAAGGATTTCCACCGGTTGACTTTTTCACGTGCCGTTAGCTTCCAGCTATCGGACAGCAAGTGCCGACCGCATCCTGCGGTTGACTTTTTCA
>DAOVJF010000206.1 GCA_030673355.1 Planctomycetota bacterium
ATGGATAGTGTCATACACTTCATCCTGGGGAGCCTCCAGCGGAACATAACCATTGCTGTCTTCCTCGTCGGTGAACCGGTCGGACCCGTATATTGCCCTCACCGCGTTTACCCGTCCCTGGCCTGTCTGAATATCGCGTCCGGGAACATCGAGATCGTCCGCAGTCATCATAAGCCGCGTAATGGATTCCAAGTTGGATTCATGGGGGAACACTGTTCTGATCAATGCCATGACACCCGCAGCCATCGGACAGGCGGCCGATGTCCCGCCGAAAAAGTCAGGGTAACCGGTTCCATCCCAGTAGGATGTGTTGGATCCGCCATACGTGGTTGTGTACTTCTCCCCGAATCCCATCACGGTCAGCAGTTCGCCATAATTCGAACCCCAGTAATAACCGTCCTCGTACGCCTGAATGCGTTTCTCGTTAATGGGATAATTGTTGTTGTTCCATGGAATGGTCGCACCGATAGCCATTACTTCGGTGTAAGATGCCGGCCACTTGGGACTGGTACTGTTGCTGTTCCCAGCGGATGCCATCAGGATTATACCGTTTCCGTCATCCCATGCATCGATAATTGCAGCTTCAAGAATTTCCGAATAAAAATTTATGCCGAATGACATACTCGCGATATCGGCATCATTGATTGATGCATAATAGAGGGCCAGAATGGCGGTCGATATAACACCGCCCGCGCCGGTCAGGTTGATCTTCAGTGCCATTACTCTGACACCAGGGGCGATTCCCGAGAGGCCCTTGTTGTTATCCTGGGTTGCGGCCACAATGCCGCTGCATGCGGTTCCATGGTAGCTCGCGTATGAACCGTCGTCCCAGGGGTAGTTGTTAACGTACCAGCAGTCCCATCCCCAGGTATCGTCTATCCAGCCATTTTCGTCATCATCGATACTATTGTCCGGTATCTCGTCTTCATTTATCCAGACATTGGCTGTAAGGTCTTCGTGGTCTTTTCGCACACCGGTGTCAATGACCGCAACTACCACGTCCGATGACCCGATTGTGTCGTTCCAGACAATATTCGCGCCGATCATGGCGGGCGCCCATTGATCGTAAACACTGTCCATTGGATCGGTCGGGTCATTCGCTCCTGCGTACATCGGATCGTTCGGGAAATATGGGGCGTCGTCGAAATATAAAATGTAATTGGGTTCCGCGTATTTTATATCGGCATCGAGCTCTAGCTGTGAAACCATCTCCTCGACTGTCGTGCTGTCCGTAATTTTCATCCGGTATACCGTTCCCCAACGGAGATCAATTTTCTCGATCAGCCTCAGCGGCAAGCCGTTCTGAAGGGAAGCTGAGAGCATTTCGGTTGGTGCTTCAAAAACAACCAGCACTTCGCCATCCAGGTATTCTTCGTTCTCAGTACCGGAAATATTGGGACCCGGATGGAATTCATTATCCGAGGTGTTACCGTCCGGGCTGCCTGAATTCATTTCAAGGTCGGGGGAAACGGATGCACCCTTGCCATTGCATCCGGTAACCAGGAATACCATCGTGATGATGCCTGCCGCTGCGATTATAAATCTGATGTAAAAGCGTGTACCTAAAATCAAAATAATTCCTCCAGAAGGAAAACGGTAACGGGAGATGCCCGGTGGTAAAATCGTCGGAGAAAACGGTGTTCACAATTATACTATTAAAATCTGAAAATGTGAATCGTGAGGGGAGAATCTGGTCGGGCAGCCGAGATTTGAACTCGGGACCCCTAGCCCCCCATGCTAGTGTGCTACCGGACTGCGCCAAGATTGAAACTTCTGAAAAATTTTATTCAAAGTTGATTATTAATGGCTCAATTTCTTGAGTTTCAAAACTAGTAATTTGATCGGCCATATTCCTATTAATTTTTTTAATTCTTGATGGTAAATCATCAAATTCCAGCAGAGGATGAGTCCCAAATAAGTTCGGTGTATACTCTAGGTCAAATTTCCAACCAAAGTGCCTTTCAGCATCGATAACACCAGTAATTTCTTTATAATGCGGTTCATCAATACCACCATCCTTTTGGAAGGTGGGGGTTGTAAGTCCTTTTTGAGTATTTATATTGACTCGCAAAGAGTCTTCGATTGGTATTCCAGTTGCATTGTCGATACTCAACTGGAAATGTTCATATCCTGTCAAAGCATGAAATCCTCTCCAAATACCAGTAATATTTGAAAATGAATCGTGAGCAAATCCCAAAAAAATTACTAATCCCATATCAGGATGTACTTTCCGATGTGTTCTAGCTTTTGTTCTGAGACGCTCGCTTATTAAATATTGTGCTTCTTCAGAAGATCCACCGGTAACTGGTGGTGTAAAACCTCCTATAGATAAATTTCCGGATGATTGAGATGTAAGGGTGATATCCGCAACTAATGAATCATTATTAATCCGAAGCACCTTTGTTCCCTGGTAACTATCGTCCCATTCAGAGAAACGATCTAGGCTTTGCGATAATTTTCTGCAAATTTCACTAATGTCAGCTCCATCCAATGGAGGATTGAGTCTAGTCACATGTAAACTCAAATGATAATTGTGATCAGTACATTCTGATTCAATAGCACTGATTAATGTATGGCATGCCTTTTTTATCTTCTCTTCATCATTGCTGAGTTGTATTGTCGTCACTTCAAAGCAATATTCTTGACCATCAATCTCGATGAAGTATTCTGGATATTCATCAATCTCACCGTTATTAGGTCTAATATTAATATTTAAACTGTCAATCAAATAAAATGCTGCTAGCTCAAAAAAGGCACCCAAATGATGTCGGTCATTGAATGATAAGAAATCCCTTTTAATTTGGTTTATTTTATTTCCTGCAGGAAAGGAAGCGAACCAGGTATCTATTTGATTCCTAGCCCGGTCCCAAGCATCGCTATGTTCGAGACACAAAACTGCAAGTAGAGGCCGGCCCCAGATTCCAGTGTATAAAGCTGCTCGTTCTTTTATGGCGTCTGTAAAAACAGTCAACATTTTTGTAATATCCTTTCCATCAAAATAAATTTAAATTGCCAATTCAGATCCCATTATAAATGAAATTTTGTAAAAAAAAATCCCTGATTTAATCAGGGAGACATTTTGCCAATCTGGTCGGGCATTTGCGACGAGTTTCGAACCTGGTTACAGACTGCAAACCTCACGGAACTCGAAGAGGACCTGATGGCAATTGAGCTCTGACCTATTATTGAGGCATTAGAGCCCCAACATAGACGCAGATTTACTTGTCTTAAGGCCTTCTAAATCACAAGAGTTACAGATTTAATGTGGTACAATGGAACCGAAGCAGGTTACGAATCTGTACCTGTATTATTAGTCATTGGTATCTTTAAATTCACTAATAAAGTAGCAAAATGTTAGGTTTTTACAAAAAAAGGTAGCAATATGACAGGTTATAACCCTGTAGGGGTACCCCTAATCGACACTCGCAGCATTATTCCTACTCACTAAAGGCATTTATATCCGACTTTGTGATCCAGTTCCAGGTGAAGGCATGAACCCTCAGGGTATAATATGCACTGGATATCAGACCTTATACCCCAAAACAGAGCAATGTCGTAAAGGATCCATGAGCTGACACGTTTCTGACCGGTGAAAAGCAGATCGATAGCCCGACCCTTAGCATGACTGTCCCACTGGTATCGACCGCGAAGTTCCAGGCATTTGGGGCAGATGTAAGATTGTGCCACTACTGGTGACTTGCGGATCATCAGGTTAAAAAGGTGCTGGGTGAAGGGTTCAGCTAGGTCGCAGAATACAATCTCAAGATTCAAGCGGACCTTAAAGGGTGGCTCTGCACGACATGAGCTCGTTTCGAATCCCCTGCACAGCATATCGTTGTACTTAAAGTGTCGGGTGATGTTTCCCTTCGGGAACTTGGGGAGATTTGGGATCGCTTTATTAAGTGCAACTAATCTGGACATATCAATTGTTTTTACCACGTCTTGTGAGATAAAAAAAGCCCCTGTACTTACAGGAGCTTTGTATTTGTACTGAATATCAGCCAGGGTCACACTCGACTAACAAATAGGATTAAGGCCAGACGCAGTCTGACAGCCCAGTATCAGGTCGGGTGGTGTCAGTAACAGGGATTTCAGCGAATACGATATCGTTCACGGCCTTCTCGGGACGTCCTGCTAAGCGGTTGCTTTGGTGGACATACCTTTCCGTCGTCGTGATCTGGGAGTGTCCAAGTGCGTGCTGAACGTCTCGGAGTTCAACGTCCTCTGATGACAGGGCAATCGTTGCGAAAGCATGCCTGAGTGAATGTGTCGAATGATCCCTCAAACCGATAGTATCCAAACGTTTGCGTACAATCCGACTGACTGACCTTGGTGTGAGTGTGGATCCGGCGTCCCGTTTTGACAACGATGGGAATAAGGGTGAGTCCGGATCCTTGAATGGTGATTGTGTCAGCCAGGGTCTGAGCATCCTTTCGACTCCCGACCAGATCACAACGAATGCATCTTTTGCATGATGACCTTTTTGCTGAATCCGGAGCAAGAGTTGTCCATTCTGAGGCGTGAGGTCCCGTCTGACAGCCCGTACAAGCTCGATCCTGCGTAGTCCGCACCCAAGCAGTAAGGCTATCATCCCACGGTCTCTCAGATCGGTTTTTGTGTTACTGGGAATGGAAGCTAACAAGTCGCGCGACTGGTCAACCGTTGTCGGGAGTCTGCCCGATGCGTTCGATACACGGACCTTCCGGACTGCAAATACTCCCTCAATCAGGAGTTGCAATTCACCGGCACGGTGGGCGGTAAGCTTTCCTGTCCTGAGTGCTTTCCTGACATAGTTATGCAGGAACCGGTAGAATGCCCGGACCGCTGCCAGGTACGAATTGATTGTGTTTGGTGACTGTCCTGTGTCCAGGAGTGAATCACGGAAGGCTTTTACATGGTCCTCGTCGGGTACGCGGGTAACACTCATTCCTGACTCAATTCCACAATACACCATGAACTGATTCCAGGCGTCCTTATAGGTGCGTTGTGCCGTTCCGCGATACTCTGCCAGGAATTTATCAGTGAGTGTCCGCCAGGTAATGTTGAACGTCCAGGGACGGGTATCCAAGTCGGTTGTCTGTTCAGGCAGTGCCAGGTAGTCAATTCGTTTCAGGCTGGACACTTTCACAGTACACCTTCCTCACGATCATCCGGCCAGTGCCAGGACCCTGGTTTTGACTTAGCAAGTACTCCCTCATTCTCCTGAAGCTTTATCCTGCCGGTGAGTGCACCAATCATGAGTGCTGATATTGATGGACCCATCGTGATACCTTTCGCGACGCACAATGCCCGGAACTGACGCCACACGTCCCTGTCCACATTCTTTAAGAGTTTTGTAGTTGTATCTGATTTCATAGTTGTCTCCTTTAGTGTAGTGATTAAGTAATGAGCGGGACACGACCGGTTGACCGCATCCCGCCCAAATATGTTTCATTCAGGCAGTCGGACAGGCATTACGACCGCGACACGATCCGTACCGGGATAGTCGAATCTTGCAGGTTCAAGACTCCCGCTATTCGACATCGTGATTTCCTTGCCGGCTAACTTAAGCGTCTCAATAAAGTAGTTCACGTTCAGCGCGAACCTTGCTTCCGGACCTTC
>DAOVJF010000082.1 GCA_030673355.1 Planctomycetota bacterium
ATATTATCAAGGGGACCGGCAACACGGTTAGGGCTCAGACGAGGGTGATGTTAATAAGGATTTTCGGGAGTTAAAACCGGGTGCCTGTACCCGTTGTTGAATTTCTTCAAAGCTTTTTAAATACTAAGGAGGATGAAGCTCCACTATTAACCCGATTAAAAAAATTCCATTTTATGCATACCTCATCACCCATTTACATGATATTATTAGTGTTATAAAAGCAGGGACAGGGAACGATATCTCGGGGTGGACGGCTGGATGGATCCGGCTGTTTGAAGGCGCGTCCTTCTCGACTGACACGGAGGCCATAGAATGAACATCAACACTATGACCGGGATTCTGGGCAACATCCTTCTCAATGAATTGAACCAGTCGAATTCCAGGATTCTCCAGGCATTTACACGGTTATCGACAGGCAGGCGAATCAACAGCGCATCGGACGACGCGGCGGGCCTTGCGATCGCCACGCGCCTGGAATCCCAGGTACGCGGACTCGCCATGGCTGAACGCAACGCCCAGATGGCGATCAGCCAGGTCCAGGTGGCGGAAGGTTACCTTGGTGGAGTGACGGAAGATGTCCAGAGAATTCGCGAGCTGAGCGTCCAGGCGGCAAACGGTACGCTGAACCAGGCGGACCGGGAGGCAATCCAGTCGGAAATCAACGAGCTCAGGGAAAATATCGATTTCGCGTTTTCAACGGCTGAATTCAATGCAAAGCCCCTGTTCTCGGGAACTACCGAAACCTACCAGATCGGCGCGGATGGATCGAGCCAGATGACCGTGAATTTCCCGGCGATGTCGTCGGAATCGATCGGCCTTGGAACGATTGATGTTACTACGCAGGAAGGGGCGCAAAACGCTATCACCCAGGCCGGGGACGCGCTTGACAGTGTGCTCAGTGTGCGCACCAATTTCGGCGCGTCTCAGAACCGCCTTGAATCGGCCATTAACTCACTTTCACGGACTCGAATCGACACCATGTCGGCGCTCTCGGAGATAATGGATGCTAATATGGTGGAGGAAATAATGAATTCCATGCAGGCTATTAACACTCTCCAGAGCCAGATATTGCTGGCGGGCCAGGTCAATAAACTGGGAGCAGGGTTACTTCCATCGCTGCTTGGATGATACTAATAGTGGTCAACTAAAGTGGTTGAAGGCAAGAAAAAATCGAGATTCAGGCGATCCTCATTCTCGTGGTACGATCCCACCGACTGGGGCTACAAACCATCCACCGAGTTCAGGTTCACGGTCAAGATGATCCCTCTCGTCATTGTCATGATCCTGGGCTTCTCGCTCGGTCTTTCGAACCCGATGTCATTTGCCGGCGGCGGGCGTCAGATCATCAACGATCGTGCCGGTGATTACAAAAGCAAACTGCGGGACGCGTACTCGCTGATCGTTTCCAGAGATTACAACCAGGCCGCGGTCCTGGCGGGAGAGGTAGCCAAGATCGATCCGGAGAACGTTCTCGCGCACCATATTCTCGGGCTTGCCCACGCGCGCCGGGGTTTAACCGAGGAGGCATCGGCGAGTCTGAACCGTGCGGTCGAACTTGATCCTGAATTCACGATGGCCTGGTACAACCTCGGAGTTGTAGAGGAAAGCCGCGGGGAATTTGTGCTCGCGTTGGAAGCATACATGACTGCCAAAGAGCTTGAGCCGGACAATGAAATCTACTCGAACGCGTACAACCGCATGAATGAAATCATACTTAACGGAAGCAACTGGGATTTCCGGGAAACAGAATTCCAACGGATATTCCTGCTGGCCGTGAGCGCTGCGAACCGCGGCGGCGAAGAGGACCTCAGCTTTGCGGAGAACATTTTCCGCATGCTGCTTCTGGATCGACCCTATGATGTGGCCAGTATGAATATGCTCGGATTCACACTCGCCCGCGAGGGGCGTCACGACGAGGCGGAGGAGGTGCTGATCAGGGTTATTGAGATCGAACCGGGATACTCCGATGCGTGGTTTAACCTCGGGATGCTGCACGAGTCAATGGGTCGTTTCGAGGAAGCCCTGGTTGATTTCGAGACCGCACATCATACAAGTTCGCTCGGGAGTTTCCGGGAGATCGCGATGGTGGAAGCGGATCGTATCAGGGAATTGCTAATATCCGAGACAATTATCACCCCATCGGGTTATAATGGCAGCCAGTAAACTGCTGCTGAGTATTTTTAAATTTAAGTCTCAATTTCTGTTTCAAATTGAGTGAGACCCGATGAAATCCACTAATGAGATAAAACCGCCAATCAGGTATGTACTTGGAATCCTGACCGGGATTTTTTCAGGGATTTTATTCACGGCCCTGACAATGGGTGCATTGAAGCTCGGGGATTTAATAGTGGGTCTAATCAGATAAATTTCCTGAAGTTTAATAATCAGGTTTGTATCGGAGCCGTGAGCGTCAGTGAGAGGATAATAATTAATCAGCCTGGAAGAGGATTTATAAATGACATCACAAAAACCAATCATTTTATTAATTCACGGACCCAATCTCGGCGCACTGGGACGGAGGGAACCGAGCATTTACGGATTCGATTCGCTCCAGGACATCGAGGACCTGATACTTACCCTTGCGTCGGGCCTTAATATCGAAGTCAAATGTTTCCAGTCGAATCATGAGGGAGAAATAATCGACTACCTTTTTGAACACGGCGAGAAGTCGAACGGGATAATAATCAATCCTGGGGCGCTGGCGCATTATTCGATAGCACTCGCGGACTGCCTGAGGAGCCTGCCGTGCGCGAAAGTGGAAGTGCATTTGTCGAATTTATTCAAGCGTGAGAAGAACCGTCAGAGCCCGGTGACCGCGCCGGCATGCGACGGTGTGATAATGGGGATGGGCAAGTCGGGTTACCATGGCGCGCTGGGATTCCTGGTGGAGCATATGGATCTGGCAGGGATTGAGCAGGGCTAATTTATTTACATGTATATTGTTTATTGGGATCATGGGGACACCTGATTTTGCCTTGGGGTGAGTGAAGGATGGCGGAAAGTGTTAGAGGCAAACTAGGTGTCCCCGATTACTTTCCTGACCTGATTTTGCCTTGGGGTGAGTGAAGGATGGTGGAAAGTGTTAGAGGCAAACTAGGTGTCCCCGATTACATGGCATTTTTCCCTTGATATGCAATGGAAAAGTCAGGTTTATCACTGGAGAAAAATGGCATGTCCCCGTGATTTACAGGTGTCCCCGATTACTTTCTTACCTGAATTACAAACTATCAATCATTTGGATCATCCCAGAAGGTGATTATAAAATCTCCTCCAACGAAGACCATATATTCATCAACGAACGAAATTCCGCTTCTTGAGTAGCTATCCGGTGTGTCAATCATGTGCACCTGGCTGCCGTTGTTTGTGTCGAGGAAATAAATTTGCCCATAGCTCCTGAGTGGAACCACAACGAGGCCGTCGGGATAACTTGTATTTGCCATGACAGTGCATGTAGCGTCGAAGTAACCTGTTACGGCCTGCCATTTATTTGATGCATAAGAACCGTTATCAGTAACCGCGCAGACCTGACTGGAGTAATTTGCGGACACAACAAAAATGTCATCCCCGAATTTTGTGGGACCGCCAACGGGAATACCGTTGATGGGAAGGGGCCAGTCCCAGATCCGGTCGCCTGCCGAGTAGCCAGCCTCACCAACGAGCGCGTAACAAAGGAGGTGAGTAGTTCCCGAGGTTGTCGGGAAACAGGCTAAATAAGCCCGAGTGCCGTCGATGCAGGGTGTGTTCCAGTGCGAGGTGTCATATAAAATATCTTCCGAAAATTCAACATTACCGGTGGTTAGATCAACAGCTTCAAAGTAGGTTGTATAGTTGGCTCTTGAGTAGATGTAAGCAATCCCGTCAGAAACCGCGAGCCCGGATTCACCGGCGCCGCCCAGGGTGACGGGCGGATCGAAAACAAGGCTGCCGTCGGTGACATCGATGACATACAATGCCGCTTTATTGCTTCCCCTCGCAACAAGGTTGCCATTGGAAATTACGAATGGGGTGCTTGCCCAGTGAACGTAGTCGGGAATCGCAGTATCATCGTCGTAGGTCCATAATGCATCCGAAATTGTCTTTGGTCCCAGTGAAGTTGCGTCGAAACAGTAAATCTTGTCAGATCCAATCACAATGTATTCATTTCCGCTTGAGTCCTCGTAGTAAGCCAGGCCGGAATTGATCCGCCCACTGGGCGACAGGGCTGTCGTGGCATGGAACCTGTAATCCCCGGTTAGAAGGTCGTAGCAGTAAAGATACGGAATAGTGGAATTGGCATACCATCCGGTGTAGCTGACGAAGAAAATCTTGTCGCCGGCTACAATCGGTGTGCAGTGGCTTCGGTTTGAACTGCCGTTAGGCGCAGGCGTCAGCCATAGCGAAACCATGTCCGTCGGATTCGGTGTGGCTGCGGTCGGGTTGTAGCCAGACTGCTCCGTGTTGTATTTATGGTTTTCCCACCAGATCGGATCAGTGAAAGGAACGGTGATTTCAAACCCGTCGGTCAACTGGCTTTCACAACTGGAATTGGTAACCACAACGTGATAGGTGCCTTGTTCGGCATTTACCGGGTCGGCACTGGACAGGTCAAATTCACAGTCGATCTGGGTGCTCCCTGTAACGACCACATTGTCCGCGTATATTACCAGAGTCTCATCATCATTTTTAACAAGGCTGACCTGGGACGATGTATCGAAAAAGTCACCGGTGAGTACTGCGGGTACGATTGTGTCGATTAAACCGGAATCAGGCGCGATGTCGGATATTTCAGGTGGTGAGCTGATGACGATTACCAGGAATTCATCGAGAGTATCGGTTTCGCCTTCATCATCGGTTACCCTGAGATCGATATAATAAGTTCCGGAGGACGTGAAAATCTTTGTGGGATTGTCATCGGTTCCGGAATCGTATGGATCGCCGAAAGATCCATCACCATCGAAATCCCACTCGTACATGACGATACTGTCTCCCCCCTCATCCTGGTCGTAAGAACACAATCCGCTGAATTCGACAGGATCGCCGGTGCAGAATGGAGGGGCGGTTTCAATTGTCGCGCAGGCTAATGGAGGTTTAAACTGAGGCCCGGATGAAACATCCGCTGAATATCTGAAAACCGCATGACAGGGGTCGGGTGGGACTGGAATTTCCGGCATGCCATTGCTGTAATCATGCGCTTCATATTCCGCGATGATCCACACATCATGGCTGTCGCCATTGCTTAAAGGAGCCGCGGGAATATCGATATGCCATGTCGAATAACACTCGCCTCCGGGACTTGCATCGGTTTCAAAATCGAAGGTTTCCAGGCCTGGGAGCATTGAGGATTCAATTGTTACCGTTGATGGCTGGAATTCCCAGGCGAACAGGTCGATGTCCAGGATCAGGTTACCACCGGAGGAGCCGTCCGATGCGTCGTACCATACACCCGGAGTCTGGATGACTGATGCCGCGAGAGCTTCCATACGGTGTACCGGATAATACGGTCCTGTCGGTCCCTGCTCCTCCCATTCCACGACAATCGCGTACCCGAACCTGACACCAATGCCATGCGGGAAATAGGGGAATTCAAGCTTCATAGTCCTGCTGGAACCGCTCTCAAAAAAACCGTCCCAGTTATTGTCACCGGTAAGGTAATTCCAGAGATCATCGTCCTTGCCAAGATGTTTCGAGTAATATTTGTATGGATTAAGAGTCGCGTTACCTTTCAGATTCTGCCAGCCGCCGGGAGCCCAGCCGAAAATCAGCTCGGTGGTGAATTCGGTAGGATTGAACCAGCGCGTGTAACCGTCGGGATTTTTCATCCAGAGATCGGTTCCGTGCTTACCGGTTCTGAGCCCCTTGTATTCCATTACGTGGGCACCATCGCCAATAACCACGCCGATCAGGTCATACGCATCGTACTGCTGTATCCCGGGGAATGGGTGACGGACCGTAAATGCAACGTCCACGCCAAGGAACGTCGGGTCGTCATCATGAATTACAATTGACCCGAACGTAATCCCGTACGTGGGAACCGTCATCTGATTGAGGAAGGGGACAATATTTAACGTGAAACTTGCGGTACGATTCTCAACAGCCTCGAAAGTATTCTCGGCGAAATCATAATAAATGTCGTAGTAACCAAGAAGGTAGGTGTTGGCTGATTGTGGAGGATGATCCGGGGCAGGGGTTAAGTCCGGGACGTTTTCAGCGTCCGGGATTACCGGTGAACCGTTTCCACCGGAGCATCCAAACCCGATTATGAATGCGACAGTAATCAGCAGCAAATAAAATTGGTATCTGTTATTCATGAGAAACCTCCCCAGGGATAGTAGTAACATATGGAATTCGAAATGCTATAAGAAATAATACGAAATAATTGACATATTTACAAGAGAAATGACCGGAGGGTAAAAAACAAAGCGGTGCGAGAGTGAGAATGGCCGCACCGTCCGGGGAAGAGTTTCGTATGGGGAGCAGGAGGGTTGTTTGTGGAAGAGACGAGAATTGGTTTATATCATTAGCATCCCTTCCAGCCCTGAAAGGGGAAAAATCCGGGACTGTAACTCGGAAAGCCCGCTGATTTTTAATTCCATGCCTTTCTCATGCAACTCGTTACTCCATTGCAGCAGGTGATGAAGGCCAGAGATACTGAGGTATGAACACATCGACATGTCAAGGACAACGAGCCGGGCGTTTTTTAACTCAGCGAGTATAGTCAGCCTTAAGAAAGCATTCCCGGACTCGTAAGTGCACTCATCATAAATCCATTTCAAAATAGCGTAGGATGCTAATTTTTCATCAGGTCGATTAATATTTACAGACTTTAAAGATTTCATAAAACTCACCCATGGTATAGAATATCGGCCAGGGCGCAAAATTCTTTAGCATATGAATTATTAACTATGACTAATTAATATTAATTTTGATAAAATTAATTTAAGTTTTTATAGTAAAAGGGTGAAATACTATGCCTTGACCGTGGATAATTGAAATGGTAGATTAACGGGTCGCGGCGGTGTAGCTCAGTTGGTTAGAGCACTCGGCTCATACCCGGGGCGTCACTGGTTCAAATCCAGTCACCGCCACCATCCCACCCGAAAGGAAAAGACCCTCCGGATTAACTACCGGGGGTTTTTTTAAAAGGGAATTCTAAATAAAGCGGTTCAGGAGTCCTTTTCTCTAAACTTAGCTTCCACGACGCAGTAAATGCCGCCTTCCTGCATGCCTGGTTTGAAGCAGCCGTTACAGGATATGCATTTTGCTTTTGACTTGTCCCCCTCTTCCCATCTACGCACGAGGCCGGGTTCACGGATGAACGGCCGCGACATGGCAATGTAATCCATCCCTCTCCTGTCGATAGCTTTTTCTACAACCTCGTAACTCCTGAATCCACCAACTACCATCAGGGGGCATGAAATAGCCTCTTCGAGCTTCCGGGCAAGGTCCAGATTGTATGCTTCATCCTTTGGTTCATTAATTTTTGTCCGTGCAGCGGATTTATCGCCGGACGCGCCAGTTCCCGCGGACACTTCGATGACATCTATGTCGTGCATTGAGAGCTTTCTTGCTGCATAGACAGCATCGCCGACCTCGAGGCCGCCGTCCAGAAAGTCCTTTACCCCGAGCTTGATCATTACAGGATAATCATCGCCGACCGCTTCCCTGACTTTCTTGTAAACGTCCATGAGAAAAGTGCAACGGTCCTCTACAGTCCCGCCGTAATCGTCGGTGCGTTTGTTTGTCAACGGCGACAGGAACTGGTTGATTAAAAATCCATGCGCGCCGTGGAGCTGGACTCCGTCGAACCCATAAGATTTTGCCCGTCGTGCGGCATCGGCGAACGCTTGTGCGACAGTGGCGATATCAGCCAGGGTCATTTCCTTCGGGATTGCCTTGTAGATAGGTGCTTCAATGGCCGATGGCGCTATTGGCCCATTATCGGATGGGGGCGACTGTCCTCCGATATGCACGAGCTGGATAGCGATTTTTCCGCCTTCATCATGTACCGCCCTGACCAGCGCTTCCATTTCAGTTGCAAAATCATCGTTATAGAGACCCATCATACCCGGCGCCTGTGCACCCTCGGGACTGACGTACGTATATCCGCTTATTATCAGGCCGATGTTACCCTTCGCAAGATTGCGGTAATGCTCGATCAGTTTTTGTGTGGGTTTTCCGTTGGGTTCGCACATCCCCTCCCACGTGGCGGATCGCACCATCCTGTTTTTAAGGGTCATACCGTTAATTGTCGTCTCGTCGAAAATAGAAGCCATTAAAAATCTCCTTTGAGATTACAAATATTAAGATACAGTTGGTTCAGTCCGGAAACCTCGTCCGGGTATCCTACCATAAGACAGACCGTTGCCGCCTTGGTTGCCTGGTAGACCCAATTCTATTTGAAATTGTAGGTTTCTTCCCCCCTACTGCGTCGGGGGTTCTATCCAGATTTCCCACCACGTCCTGACTTTCTCGCAATGCGGTTGCTGCTCAACAGTCTGCGGTAATTCACCGCGCAGCACGAGACCGCCATTAGGATCCCTTTCAGGTGTTCCAAGCTGGTACGTAAAACCGTAACCGAACGTGAAAGGAATCGGCACCATTCTCTCCTCGTGATGGCCGACATCGGGCCAGTCGTAGATGGTTAAGCACTCCACCATGGATGGGGTTGTTTTCACTACCATGGAAAACTCATCATTTTCATTCGACTGTATCGTAATCTGGGCTGTTCCCTCACCTGTATGGTCGGCGTACTGCATGGCGTCGATTGGGTCGTACGGCGTTTCGAGGTGTTTCCATCCCCATGTAAACTCATGGACAGATTCGGTCGATGCAATCGGTTCGCCAGCTTCGATGATGATCGTCTCCCACCAGTGAAACTCAAGGATGCAGTCATCACACACTTCATAACAGTAGGCATTGTGCTTGATAAATCCGCGGTAACAATCGGGATTCATGATAGAGAAATCGTCATCGGAATAAAAACAGTCGGTTTCAGTACCGGTTTCAGCGAAAAAGCCATTATGGTCCATGTCCTCGCATCCGTCATTAGCCCCGTTGTTCGATGCCCTGTCGGAATCGGGATCGA
>DAOVJF010000334.1 GCA_030673355.1 Planctomycetota bacterium
GCGGGTGGCAAGCTCCACAATCTCGTCCACAACTTCCTGGTTTTCGCCATAAAGCCGAATCTGATTCAGAAGGTACCCAACTCTTCTAGTCGCCCAGTGACGTGGAATGAAATCATTATCACGGTCGTTGGTGAAATTAACCTGGTATGTAAAACTCCGCGCTTCATCACCGACAGTGCCGGAAAGGACAATTTCTCCATGCCCGGTACCGACAAACCGTCCGGCAAGGATAAGCTGGCTTCCAAGGAACAGGTCGGGAAGGTCGGTCGGAAGCATATCGTAAATTCGCGTCCCGTTGATCTCGACCTCGATCCCAGTCATGACCGGGGATTTGATCTTGGCGTAGAAATCCGACAATGGCTGTTCCATATTTTCGTTCGGCCCGACACTTTCGGTGTAGCCGCCATTTTCTCTGGACAGGCGGTCGATGAACTGGTAATCGACATCGTCGCCGACACCGAAACAGAATATCCGGCCATTGACTTCGGAATTGATCGCATTTGTGTTTTCAATGATCCTGGCGGTATTCGTTTCACCGACCGTGGGAAGTCCGTCGGTCAGGAAAATGACATACATCGGCCGATTTCGCCCGGCTTCGTAGTCAAGGGCTTCGCCAAGCGCGCCGTTTATGTTCGTACTCCCGCCTGCGCTGATGCCCCTAATGAAATCCCTGACATCGGAAATATTCCTAGTCGACGCGTCCGACCATCCGTTGTAGTACGGGTAAATGTCAGTCGCGAAAGTGATCAACTGGAAACGGTCGTTACTGTTCAGGTTCCGGAAAATGAAATCGAGCGCTTCCTTCGCCTGCTCGATTTTTCCCCCGGACATGCTTCCCGATGTATCTAGCACACAGACGAAATCTTTAGGGATAATCTCCCCGGTTTCCTTGTATTCAGGCGCGATCATCGTGAGGAAATAACCCTCATCCGATCCGGTCGAATGGGTGAGCATATTGACCCCGACAGCCGCCTGCGGACGGGAGATATACAGCACAAAATCCCCTTCCGGGCGATGAGCGGATTTCTCGATACTTACGGTCGCCTTGTATTCACCGTGATGTTCGATCAGGACATCGTGGGTGGGCGAATAAATTGTACCGAGCGTGTCGGGCGAATCGATATTAACCGTTATTCCAAGGGTGTCGATCCTGTCGATCGAATACCCGTCGATTTTCAGTGGGAGGTTGATCTCCAGAAGCCCGCTGTCGATCGGTATCAACCAGTCGTATTCCAAATCGACCTGCTTAGTGCCGTAGGCGGGGATCGGGTAGATCCAGGCCTTGATTAACCCGTCGCCCATGTATTCCAGCAGGCCCGGGTCGCGCATAGAAGCGACAATCTGGTGGTAAATCTGTGCGGCCTGGTCTGCGGGAAGAGTTTCCGACGCGAGCTGCCTTCCGTCCAGCCAGAGCCCGAAATCCGAAATATCGGCTCCTAAGGGCAGGGGGAAAATGTACTGGCCCTCAAGATCGATACCCGTGTTGTTCTTAAAGACCTGTGTGATCCTTACGTGCGCGAATTGATCGTCAAGGTCGATCTGAATGCTCTCCCTCTCGAGAGTCATGGGTTGCACTTCCCATGGTCCGATAGGTTGAGGGGGAATCCAGTCGATAATACGGCCGGGTTCAATAATGATCCCCTGCGCGAATGCAGTTGTAGTTGTACCGAAAAAGAATGTGAATGTAAGTAAGATAAAAACAGGGACAGTCAGGTGACTTTTCATGTTCGGTCCTCCCGGAGAATTTGCCCTTGTTGAAGTTAGCCAACAGTTAGAGTTTACCACGAGATAAAAGGTTCGGAAAATATCGGCCTTAACGTGCCGTTTGCTTCCAGCAATCGGATTAGTGTTACGCCTGCTTCAAGCAGGGGATCAAAAAGAAAAAGCCAACCGCAGGATGCGGTCGGCACACATTTCCGATTGCTGGAAGCAACCGGCACAAGTTTGCATGAGGTACATATTTAGAGCGTATCAAGCAAATATTCGATCGCGGCGAGTAGCTGGTCATCGATGCCGTTGTTTAAATGATTCATATCCTGCTCGACATAAATGTCGGGTTCGATTCCCAGGTTCTCCATGTTTTCACCGTCAACCGTGTACCATCCATTCCTGGGAGCACGGATTGTTGTTACGCCATCAACGAGTTTTAAATTCCATGTGCCGATTACACCGCCCCAGGTTGCTACACCCATGATTGTCCCAAGCCCAAGCTCCCTGAATCCGGCGGGGAAAATTTCGGAATCGGAAAAGCACCTTTCATTTATTAAAAGGACTATCGGACGGTCCCACCTGTGCGGAGGCTGGGCAAGCATTTCCTCCTCACGGCCCTGCTGCCATCCGAGCTGTGGACGGGATAGAATATCCAGGAGCTGTTCGTGCGTATTACCACCGCCATTGAATCTCACGTCAATGATCAACGCTTCCTTCTCGAAATTCTCACTGAAAAGCTGCCTTGTGAATCGTTCGAGCGGTCCGCCTGACATGCTGATTATATGCTCGTAACCGATCCGTCCTCCTGAGCCTTCCTCGACAACACTTTGATTACCGTCGACCCAGTCAAAGTACAGGATTTCATTCCAGGATAATTTTAAATCACCGGCGCCGATCCAGGGTACCGGGGCAAGCTCCACTTCACGCGTCTCATCGGAATACTGCCCGTCCGCTACCATTAACGTGGTCGTTCGCGACGATGAATCATCGAGGAGTTTCCAGAAATTGGACGATGTCGAAACCGGCTCCCCGTTAATTTCCAATACCCATTCGCCCGCTTCGATAGTGGTTTCGGTGTAATCGGCAGGTCCCCTGTCATAGACCTTGAGCACCTCGAGTCCCGGACCTTCAGTGAACGCGTTGAATTCGAGGCCAAGGTAGGCGGGAGAATTGCCGGTACCCTCGCTGCTCGATCCTCCCCAGCATCCAAGGTGGCTTGAATCAAGTTCTCCAAACAGCATGCCCATGAGAAGAACGAAATCCTCCCTGACAACCGCATCCTCAACCAATGGTTTGTAATAATCGACATTTTGATCCCAGGGGGTATTATGCATATCCGGATCGTAATAATGATTTCTTAAAATTCGACCCGTCTCGTCTATCATCTGGTTCCGTTCCGCGGCAAGGTCGATTGTTAACCTGCCATGGACCGGAACATTGGAAACGCTGCCCATGTTCCAGAAATAAACCCATCCACCCGTCAGGTAAACCACACCGCTGCCGTCGGCGACCCACTCAAGGTCATCGAGACCAGCCGGTACATTTGTTATATGCGTCGCGGTACCACCCTCGAACGGGATACTCCACAATGCCGTTACACCCATCGGGGAGGCATCATAAACAAAAGTAGTTCCATCCGGTGATAATGCAGCGTGCCATCCGCCTGTACGGGTAGGGCTGAGCGATCGCGCGCGTTCATGAATTCTGTGGAAATCGATCTCAACCAGATTTTCTTCCTCCGCAGAATCCTCTTCATCGGCTGATTCGTCCCCATCTTCCGAGTCTTCCCCGGAATCCAAATCTATTTGTTCGTCTTCTTCTTCGGGTTCGTCTGGAAGGATTATAAAATCACTTCGGACCGTGGGCGCGGATTTCAAAGCTAGCGAATAAAGCGTATATCCAAGACTCCAGGATCCCCATTGATTCAGGCCGTAAGCCTGGTCCCTTGCGGAAAGGAAATAAAGCGATTCGCCATCCTGTGTCCATCCCCTGAAATAATCGGCGTCGTGGTGAATGGTAATATTTACCGGATCGTTGTATTCCCCGTCATCCTCAACATTCAAAACGAAAACCTCGGGCCAGCCGATCAGGTCCTCATGTGTAAACGCGATCCACTTAGAATCCGGCGACCATTGATAATTTGGCGGCCATGGCGATGTAATCAACACCCGGTCGAGCACAACACGTTCTTCCATGGTTTCCAGATTGAGAAGAACCAGGCTGGCATTCGCACGGTAATACCCGAGCTCTCTGCCGTCCGGTGAATAATTCGGAAAGTATTCCTCGTCGGGCGAATTGGTCAGCCTTGTCCATTCGAAAGTTCTTAGATCGATTTCATAAACTTCACGGTTACCGTCCTTATCGCTGAC
>DAOVJF010000543.1 GCA_030673355.1 Planctomycetota bacterium
ACGCGCTCAAATACCAGGCGACAGTGTATGGTACCGCGGTGAAACTGAAGCCCCTGTAAGCCAGGGTGCCGCCAACATGGGACGTGAGGCCAGATAAAGAGCTAATAATCTGATATGTTCAAAGCCGAACGAGCTTGTTGGTGCTTTCCCGGATAAACCCCTGGATTGGGTGCCGCCAACATGCGACGTGAGGCCGGATAAAACCCCACTTTTCCCAAAATACCCAAGGCCGAATGAGCTTGTTGGTGCTTTCCCGGATAAACCCATTGGATTGGGTGCCGCCAACATGCGAAGTGAGGCCAGATAAACCCCCACTTTTCCCAAAATACCCAAGGCCGAATGAGCTTGTTGGTGCTTTCCCAGTATCTATAATTCCCCTAACTCTTGCCTGATAGCTTACAGCGGCTTCATTTTCACCGCGGTACCGTATACTGTCGCCTGGTATTTGAGCGCGTTGTCGTACTCGAATGAACTCGGCGTAAGCCTGATTCCGATAATCGCGTCGGCGCCGAGCTCCTCGGCATTTCTGACCAGGTCCGCAAAAGCTTCGCGTTCTATTTCAAGGACCTCTTTATTCATCGTCCTGAGACGTGCAGGATCGGTGAAAGAACTCAAGATTGTCGCGAAACCTTTCATCGAGAATCCACGCACAATATCCAGGACTTCTTCAATTTCCCTTCCCGGAACATCATTTGTTGTTGTTGAGAGCATCTTTAAATTTCCTCCATAGAAATCTCTGATTAAATTTTAAGAAAGTAAGATTAACCCCTCGTTGGATTAATCTCAACATAAATCAGACAAATTATAGGATTTGAGATTTATACCGTCTGATGGTTTAATTCCCGTGTTTCACAATAGACAGGAGATTTTCAAACAATGATGAAAAGAAAATACGATTTTTTACAATTCGGCTGCCTGCTGGTTTTTCTTATCCTGATTTCAGGAACCACAACATCCGACGCACAGACTTACGACGATGTCTTAAACCGTGTCCCGGATGAATGGCGAAGCGATGTGGCGAATGTGCTTGAACTCGCAGGGGAGGAATGGAACGAGGGCGAGTTAATCGAAGCGTTAGAGACTTACCCCGTGGGATCGTCGAAACACCGTGCAATGTGCTTTCTCATTGCGAATATGGACAAGCACCTGTTTGTCGATTACGTGAACACAGCCGACCCCTTGAATCCATTCAGTCCGGAGGATGGCAGCGGGGAGTGGCTCAGGGAATATATCTATGACTACTCTGAAATGTCGACCGAGTTGCTGATCGAGAATATCGAATGGGCATTCCTCGCGAGAGAATCGTTTCCATGGTGCGCGTCCCTTCCGGAAGATATTTTCTTCGAGTACGTGCTGCCGTACCGATCGACCCAGGAACCGCTTCATTCGTGGCGACCATTGATTTTTGAGACGTATGTCCCGCTTGTTGAAGGTCTGGGAGATGCCCTCGAGGTCAGTGAAGCTGTAAACAACTATAACACCGAGATTTTCAATTTCGACAGCCTTTACTACCGTCACCCGGAAGACCTCGATATCCCTACACTGCTGGCTTCCGGTGCTGGACGGTGCGAGGATATGTCAAACATATCAAATTACAGTCTCAGGTCGATGGGAGTTCCTACCACAAGCGATTTTACACCCAGATGGCCAAAAGGCGACAACAACCACGCATGGAACGTGGTTTATTACGGTGGAACCTGGTATTCGTTCATGGGATGCGAAGCGCGAACCGATCCGATTTACGACACGATTAAAAACCGCGATTTCGCCAAAGTGTACCGTAAAAGCTTCGCGGCAGACCCCATCATGGGACCGGCACCGGACGGCACAGCGTCACCACGTCTCATGAGGGTCGCCGCGCTGGATGTAACAAGTGAATATACATCGGTCAGCGATATCGATATCGGGGTTGACAACCCGTCTCTGGCGACATTCCTCTGCGTATTCAATTTCAACTCGTGGCAGGCAGTGGCTGGCGCGTGGGCTGAGAATGATACGGTTCATTTCCCGGACGTCGGAAATCACGACATCCTCTACTGTCCAACGCGATATGAAGAGGATGAATTCGGCTGGGGAGAGCACATTCCTGTGATTCAACCATTCATCCTGACCAGAGAAG
>DAOVJF010000190.1 GCA_030673355.1 Planctomycetota bacterium
AAGGCCTTCTTCGACAGGCCGAGCGGGGCAAGGTCCCTGTGACCGTACTGTTTCCTCACCATCCATTCACCCGCTCGATCCGTGAAATTTCATCCCTCTATCTCAAAACAAAGGCGATCGCCCCGAATCGCCTGCAGGTACCATTTTCTGATCGCGTCCTGGGTGTCGTAAAAGCCTGGGTCGGTTAATCTGCCAAAGTTTGCACAAATTACGAACTCCTGAATAACCCGGTTAACCGGTAACTGTTATATGTAATTACTTTGTACTATGTTATAATGAGATTAATTCCAGGGATTACAGGTAACTGATTTATTATCGTCCGGTTCTAACTTAAAATGCAAATTCATTCCTGGAGGTAATCCTATGTTTAAATGGACCTTTGTGATCGCAACGGTAGTACTGACATTGTTCGTTGCGATAGGATGTTCTGGTGGCGGCGGCGGAAGTCCTGTAGCGCCGTCTGCCGATCCGGAAATTACATCCGGATCAGACAATTCAGGACAAATACAACATCCAAATACTTCATTACTCGGTTACTTCGATGTCTATCTCGATGTCGGAAACCAGACGATGGAGGTCGTTGAGGATCGTACGGCGAGTTTCACCCTCAACATCATTCCGCTTCTTAATCAGATGACATACCCGCATAATGGACTCACGATCGGTTCCCTTATGTGGGATAGCACCTATCCGGACAATTTAAGGATCGAAGTCGAATTAAAATGGCACCATCCGTTCCCGCTAATGGATCTGTGCAAAATCTATGACTACATGGGTGTTATCATCAGCAATGGCGATTCGACTCTTAATTATCATAATCTCAGGGTCGGAAACTATGGCACGGACACATACATGACTAATGCCGATGGTTATACGCGCTGGTTTAACCCGACAGAGTTCACCACCGAAGGTATTTTTGGATGGACACCTGGTAAAAACCAGAACCTGGTAGGTACCGCTAGGGTGAATCCGTACAAGGCCTACGGCAAGGGACTCGGTAGTAACGACGATCTCTGGGACTGGCTCGAGAGTGGATCGAATAACGATGGTTTGTTCGAGTCCGGAGATGGCAGAAGGATGAAACTCGAGTTTCCGTCCCCAAATGACGGCCTTGTGTTCGGTTTTGCCATGGTCTGTTGCTGGGAAAATCAGGGATCGGGTCCATACTCCCCGTACCACCGCAAAGAGCCGATCGCTTTCAGGGTCGACGTGGAAAACGACATTTACTATGATGGTTCTGTTTCGTATGGCAACCTGATTGCCGATATCGATGTCTGGGCCTGGGGTGCTCAGCCATCAACGGTTCTGGTCGAATCGACAGTTCTCGCCGGAATAGAAACCGCCGCACCGACCGGCGAAGGCAGTGCTAACTGGTCAACATACTCGATCGATGTTCCTTCTGCTCCCATAACTTCGATCGATGGTCACGAATTGTGGGTAATCGCTGTATGTGACGACTACAACTACATTAACATCAGTGGTGTTTCTGCACCTCCAAGCTCCGAAACTCTGGCTGCGTTCTACAGGATACCGTTATATATCGGGACAGAGCTGAACGTCTGCCCGGTCATCGATGACGTTTATGATGATGTCATGGGCCCAGGCGGGGGTATACTTGGGATTGTTCCCTCGGGATTCGGGTACATCACCTATACCGCCGATTCGCATGATGATAATAATGATAAATTGACAACCACCTGGTATGTTACCGCTGATGGTGTAGCGCTCGATACATCAACGGATGCTGTCCCGGATGGCTCTATCGGCTGGTATGCCGATATCGGTCATGGTCAGTGGGACCTTTACGTGGGTGTAGATGATGGTACGTGCGAGGTCTTCAGTGGTCCGTACGATGTATGCGCCAATGATACTGGTGGAACAATATATATTGCTGGAAATGGCGCACCAGGGCTGGATTCTATCAAGGCTTACAATGTCCATGCTTTCTTTGAACCGGATGGCGATACGTTAAGCTGGGAATGGACTGTTACGGATGGCTCGACCGGTGATCCGGTGACGAGCGGCGTTACCGACTACCAGGACGGCTCGATTGAGATTGACTGGGCCGCAGTCGGTGCCTCGGATAAAGATGAATACATAATCGACTGCAATATTTCTGATATGTGCGAAACTATTCCTGCCGCGCCAAAAACAGTCACAACCCATGATCTTTTCAACGAGCACTTCGATACGGACCCCGCTGATTGGGCTTACGATGAATTCATTTGGGAGGACTGGTGTTCCCCCTATCCGGGAGATCCGGCCTGGACAAACATCGGCCCCGATGGACCCAGTGGCCCCGGTAATATACGCTATCCCGCAATCGGCAACTCTTTCAGCGGTGGATTCATGGGAACAATTGTAACTCCGCCGTTTGATGTTCCCAACGGTGCTTCCGGGGTTTACCTGCGTGTCTACGCCTCCATGGGTATCGGGGGCTCTTCGGTTTGCTACCATAGCGCAAACTGGAAAATTGTTGAGTCCTCCACTCCCGGCATAGCCCCCTTTGTGAGCGGCAATCCCGCGTCACTGCCCCCTGGTGGTGCGTATCTGCAGAATAGTCTTATCCATGGCAGTACGGGCTGGGGGACTTATTTGTTCAATCCCAACTACTGCTCCCCCGATACTCCACTGAATGGGCAGCGTGGATGGGAAGTAGACCATGGCGGCGGAGCCTTCCCGGGAAGCCTGGTTCATTACCTGGATTTAAAAATCCCGTCAAGCTTTTATGGCCTGACCGTGAAAGTCTGTTTCCAGTTCCAGCCTGACCGGTGTGGCTACGCAGGCAGCGGGGTCGGTATCGCACTCGATGATTTTGAGCTTATGACTTACTGAACTGTCTTCAACCACATTGAAATGAAATTCAACACCCGGTTTTCAAGCCGGGTTTTTACGTGTACCGGGCATGGTGTGTATCCTGGAAGTGGAGGTTTTCTATGTGCCGATATAATGCCGGTGGGACATATGTCTGCAAGGGCGGACCTGTTTTCCGGGCGGATATACTCGCCGAACTGCCTGCCGAATACTGAAAATAGCTGGAATCCGCCTCTCCTATCGGATTTAATATTACCTCATCGAATAATATTATTGCCGTCCAACCATGGGATTATCCTGGCTCATTTAATCTGGGTTATAGAAAAATATTGCTTGCATTCGTAAACTAACTTGTTGAATCAGCAATTTTATGCTACCGTATATAATGAGCCTTAAGATTATCAATCGGCAAGATAGTTGGTAATGGTGCGTTTGTATCTGTATTACTGCATTCAGGATTCTTCGGTAAGCAATTTTAGTGCCAGTAAAATATAGTCAAAGTAGCTATAAAACAATAAATTCTGCTGTTATGGGAAAATTACGGTTAATGCGCTAGGGCGTTAATAATAAAATATTGAAAAATGTATAAGGAGGCAACAGTATGAACCGATGGACAGTTCTTTTCGCGGCGATCATATTCAGTATGTTCGTTGCGATAGGATGTTCTGGTGGCGGCGGAAGTCCTGTGGCGTCGTCTACCGGTCCGGAAATTACATCCGGATTAGACAATTCAGGACAAATACAAAATCCAAACACTTCATTGCTCGGTTACTACGATGTATATCTCGATGTCGGGAACCAGACAATGGAGGTCGTTGAGGATCGTACGGCGAGCTATACGATCAACGTCGTTCCGTTTCTCAACAAGATGACAAGCCCTCAGTACGGAATTTCATTGGGTTCTCTTGTTTTTGATGATTCCGATCCGGCAAATTTAAAGGTCAGCGTCGTATTCAAATGGTACCATCCGTTCCCGACAATTGAGCAGTACAAGGTCTATGACTTCATGGGTGTCATCATCAGCAATGGTGATTCGACTCTTGGTTATCATAACCTTAGAGCAGGTAACTATGGCAGCGACACCTACATGACCAATGCGGACGGTTATACCCGCTGGTTCAACCCGACAGAGTTCACTACCGAGCAAATCTTCGGATGGGCGCCTGGTGGAATTCAGAACCTGAAAGGTTCCGCCAAATTGAATCCGTTCAAAGCCTACGGCTATGGACTCGGTGCCACTGGTTCACTCTGGGATTGGCTTGAGGGATCTAACCACGACGGTGTGTTCCAGCCCGGTGATGGCCGAACTATGTTACTCGAGTTCCCGACGCCAAATGACGGGCTTGTGTTCGGTTATGCCGCGGTCTGCTGCTGGGAAGAGCAGGGAGCGGGTCCGTACACACCGTACCATCGCGAAGAGCCGATTGCTTTCAGGGTCACCGTGGAAGACGACCTTTACTACGATGGAACTGATTCAGGTGGTAATCTGATTGCCGACATCGATGTCTGGGCCTGGGGTGATCAGCCAATTGAGGTTCAGGTCGAATCGACAGTTCTCGCCGGATTAGAAACCGCAGCACCGACCGGCGGTGGCGGCGCTAACTGGTCAACATACTCGATCGATGTTTCTTCCGCTCCGTTTGATTCGATCGATGGTCAGGAAATGTGGGTTATCGCCGAAACCGACGGAAACTATATTAACGTCACTGGTGTTCCTGCACCTTCAGCCTCTGAACCTTTGGCTGCGTTCTACAGATTTCCGTTGTTTATCTCAGATACTCCTTACAACACCTGCCCGGTCATCGATGACGTTTATGATGATGTCATGGGCCCAGGTATGGGTATCCTTGAGTTTGTTCCTTCGGGAATGGGTGTAATCACCTATACCTGCGATGCACACGATGTTGATCTGGACACCCTGACATTCACCTGGTATGTTGCCGATGATGGTGTCCCGCTCAATCCATTAACAGATGCTATCCCGAGTAACGCTATCGACTGGTATTTCAATTTCGGTCATGGACAGTATGACCTTTACGTGGGTGTAGATGATGGTTCGTGCGAGACCTTCGGTGGTCCGTACGATATATGCGCCAACGATACTGGTTCAGCAACCATTGCCGGAGAACCCGAACCAAAGTCAGACAGTGTCGAGACTTACGATGTCCAGGCTTATACTGATCCGGATGGCGATTCACTCGATTGGGATTGGTCCATTACGGATGTAGGTACCGGCGATCCTGTAACAACGGGTTGGACAGATAACATGGATGGTTCAATCGAAGTTGACTGGACAGCGGTTGGTGCACAGCATTTAGATGAGTACACAATCGACTGTGATATTATTGACATGTGCCAAACCATTCCTGCTGATCAACTTGATATTTTAATCAATGATCTTTATGAGGAGTATTTCGATACGGACCCCGGCGACTGGTGTCTTGCCACTTACCAGTACTGGTCTGGCTGTAACGAGGGTGTTCCATGCTGGAGGATTGGTGCTCCGTATGGTATAGCTGATGGTGTTTTAGCATCTCCGTGTACCGGCAGTGGACTCACTGGAGGCGCTCTCCAGACACATGTATCACCGCCATTTGACTGTGCCACAAGCTCTGAGGTTACATTCCGATGCGCTGCGATGTGGGATCTCGGCGGAAGCTGGACCTATTATACCAAGACCAACTTTGCTGTTGCCGCAAGTTCTGCCGGTGGCTGCGCGCCATTCTCAACCACGAGTTGTGCCGGTGGAACAATCATGCAGAGAACAACCGCTCATGGTGGTACGACTCCGCCAGGATGGGTCACCTCCGGTGGTAGCGGGCCCTGCTCAGCCTACCCAGGCTGGCGAGGCAACTTCAACAACTGGCCGAATAACATCACTAACTATCTCGACCTTGTCATTCCTTCCTCATTCCATGGGCAGACCATAAAGGTTGCCTTCAGGTGCCACCCCGACTGGTGCAACTATCCAGGCGGCAATACAGGCATTGTCATTGATGATGTTCAAAATTTACCCTGGTAATTAAAC